>CALMIW010000848.1 GCA_937864275.1 uncultured Dehalococcoidia bacterium | reverse complement strand
TCTTCTCGGAAATGCCGAGGCCGGCGGCGTCGTCCGCGGCGCGGTTGATGCGGTAGCCGCTGGAGAGCTTCTCCAGCACTTTGCCCATCTTCATGCTGGTGCTGTTGAGGTTGCGCTGCCCGTTGAGCGCAGCCACGTTGGTGACGATCGAAGACATGTTCTCTGAGTCCCCTTCTGGTACGACCCTGGCCGGTGTCCCCGGCCGCCTGCCCCTGGTGGATTTAGGCAGGTCTGACACGATGGTTATCGCGATAACTGGGCCGGATTAGGGGTACAGACGTGGATACGCGGGGGTACCGGGGGTGAAGAAATGGGGGTAGGCGGTGACGGCGCGGGAGACGGGCGGTGAATGTCCGGTGGAATGCTCGCACGTTGACGGCCGGGAGTTCCCTCACACGAAGAAAGGAGGCTCCTTGCGGAACCTCCTTTCTTCACTCGGAGAGCGGCCTCGATCTGCCGGTTACTAGCCCTGGAGGAGCTGGAGCACGGCCTGCGGGGTCTGGTTCGCCTGGGCGAGCACAGAGACGCCCGCCGACTGAAGGATGTTGGAAGCGACGAGGTCGCTGGACAGCTCCGCGATGTCGGCGTCGCGGATGCGGCTTTCGCTCGCCGTCAGGTTCTCCACCGCTACGCCCAGGCTGTTGATGGTGTGTTCGAGGCGGTTCTGAGCGGCGCCGAGCGTGCCGCGCCGGCTGTTCAGCGTCTGGATCGCGCCATCGAGCGAGCTCATCAGGTTGTGCGAGTCCTGGATCGTCCGCACCACCTGGTCGCCGAGCGTGGTGATGAGGCCGGCCGAGCCGCCCAGCTTGTACGCCGCCGAACCAAGGTTCTCGCTCAACATGCTCACGAACTGGAGCGAGAGCGTGTCGGGCACGTTCGCGCCCACCTGGAGGGTCGAGGTATTGCCGGTGCCGTTGATGATGATGGAGTTGTCGGTCGCCCCCGTGAGGTCGGTCACCACCTGGGCGGCGGTCCGGCCGGCCGGGCCGGTCTGGAGCGTGAGCGAGATACCCAGCTGGTTGAAGTCGAGCGTGCGCGTCTCATCGGCCACCATGTCGGCGATCGTCAGCGTCTGCGAGGTCCCGTCGGCGCCGGTCAGCGTCAACTGGCCCGCCGCCGGCGACGTGAAGGTGTAGGTCTGGGGCCGTGCCGTCGTCGCCGTCACGGTCGTGCCGGTGAGCCCGTTGATCGAGAGGTTCTGGTTGCCGCCCACGGCCATGTCGGCCAGGAAGCTGGTCCAGTTGTAGGCCGCGGCATCGGCGGTCACGTTGACGCTGAAACCGTTCGTGAACGTCACCGAGCCGGCCGAAGCCGCGGCAATGGTCGAGCCGGAGGCGAAGCCCGCGGCCGTGCCTACGAGGGTGCCCGTCGCGCCGCCCAGGCGCATCTCGAGGATCCCGCCGTTGTTCACGAACGTGTAGTCGCCCGCAGGGGCCGTCGCGAACGTCGCCGTGCGGGTGCCGCCCGAAGGCAGGCTGTCGCCGCTGACGAGGTGGGTGCCCGCGGCGCCCGCGTTCGCGTAGCTGATCGTCTCGCCCTGGATGAAGTTCGTCCCGGCGACGCCCGCCGAGACGCTGGAAAGCGCGCCGGTGAGGACCTTCTGGCCGTTGAATTCGGGGCTGAACGCGATCCGGTCGACGCCGTTGAACTCCGTGGTGTTGACGATGCGGTCGATCTCGGAGCGGAGCTGGACGATTTCCTCGCCGATGCTCGTGCGCTCGGGACCGTTGTCGGCGTAGGTGCCGTTCGCCGCCTGGACGGCGAGTTCGCGCATGCGCTGCAGGATCGAGTGGACTTCGTCCATCGCGCCTTCAGCCGTCTGCAGCATCGAGATGCCGTCCTGGGCGTTGCGCAGCGCCTGCTTATTCCCCTTGATCTGCGCGCGCATCTTCTCGCTGATGGCGAGTCCCGCGGCATCGTCGGCGGCGCGGTTGATGCGGTAGCCGCTCGCCAGCTTCTCGAGTGTCTTGCCCATCCGCAGGCCGGTCTTTGCGAGATTCCGCTGGCCGTTGATGGCGCTCACGTTGGTCATAATGCGAGTCATTGCGTTCTCCTTCGGGGGCTTCCGGGCCCGCCTGGCTGTTGCCCCTCGGTGAGAGTGCCGCTCTCCCGAAGAGTGTCTCTGTGGTGACTATCGGGTGGACGAAGTGGCCATTGAGTGGCAAAACGGTGGACGCCGCGAACTTCCGGGAAACCACTTAGGGACGATAGGACAGCGACGCCGTTCATCGGGCACGGCTAGAATGCGGACAACGAACCGGGAGCAGGCATGAACAATGTTCTGGCGATGATCCTGGCCGGTGGCCAGGGCGACCGTCTCTCCATCCTCTCCGAACAACGGGCCAAGCCCGCCGTCGTCTTCGGCGGTCAGTACCGAATCGTCGATTTCGCGCTCTCCAACTGCTCCAACAGCGGCATCACCAAGGTCGCCGTCCTCACGCAGTACCGCCCGCGCTCGCTCGTGAACCACATCGGGGCCGGCCGTCCCTGGGGCTTCGATACTCTCGAAGGCGGCGTCCAGATCCTCCAGCCCTACCGCGGGCGCGCCGAGATGGACTGGTATTCCGGCACGGCGGACGCGATCTACCAGAACCTCTACGTCATTGAAGAATCCCGCGCTCGCGAGGTCCTCATCCTCGCCGGCGACCACATCTACCTCACCTCGTACCGGAACATGATCGCCTACCACCGCAGCCAGGCGGCCGATGCGACTGTGGCCGTCTACTCGGTCCCCCGGGAGGAGGCCCACCGCTTCGGCGTCCTCGACCTCGACGCGAACGGCCGTGTCATCGATTTCCAGGAAAAGCCGAAGGACCCGAAGGGCGCCTGGGCATCCATGGGCGTCTACGTCT
>CALMIW010000847.1 GCA_937864275.1 uncultured Dehalococcoidia bacterium | reverse complement strand
GAAGGCTGACGGCAGGGCGAAACGTCGCACTTACACGCCCCGCGTGTGGAATCACACCCACGAGTGCCGGGGAGCTTGCCTTGAGCTAGGGAACTGGGTAACCGTAGGCGCGATGGCCCGCACCGAGCTTCTACGCGAAGTCGGCGGCTGGGGCGACCAGCCCATCTTCGAGGACTTTGCGCTTTGGCTCAGATGCTTTCGCGCAGGTGCCGATATCCAGCCGTGTCCCGACGCGGTATATCGCTACTGGGAGTCGCCAAACCACCGCAATGGGTCGCTGCCCCCGAGGGAACGGGACGAGTGGCACCACCGGATCGTAGCGGCCCCTTGAGTGTCATCCTGAAGTGCGAGAATGAAGCATCAAATCGCCCCCGCGTCGCGTCAACGACCGGGGGCATGGACGACACCTATCAAGGAGGTATCGACATGAGGGAGCCTACCCTTCAACGGTTCTGGAAAAAGGTTGCCGCTACCGAGAGTGGATGCTGGGAGTGGACTGGTGGCCGGAATAAGGATGGCTACGGAAGCTTCTGGTCCGGCGAGTACATCGGCGGGGCTCCAAGCCGCGGCCCAGTAATGATCCTCGCTCACCGGTGGTCGTATGAGAACTTTGTCGGGCCGATCCCCGCTGACCTCTACGTACTCCACCGGTGCGATAACCCTTCCTGCGTCAACCATGAGCATCTATTTCTTGGGACGCAGCGGGACAATGTCGCGGATTGCGAGGCCAAGGGGCGTAGGAACCAAGGGCGACCCGCTAACCGGCTAAACGGCCGCTGGACCCGCCTCTACGACGCGTGCATTGACTGCGGAAGCTCAGATGGCAAACACGCGGGGCATGGCCTTTGCATGAAGTGCTACACGAGAAAGAGGCGGGCTTGAACGTAGGCATTCTGGTTCCGACGTTGGATCGCCCTGAGTCGATTGGGCCGTTGGCGTCGAATATCGCGGACACAACCCCGCTTGGTTCTTACTCACTGATTTTCGTGTTGGATCACGGCGACCAGGCGTCCCGCGAGGCCGTGAAGGCGGCAGAGTTTTGCCGGTACATCCTTTGCGATGGGACGTACCCTCGCAAGACCAATGCCGGGTATGCGGCGTCGAATGACGATCTGATCCTCCCGACCGCTGATGATGTGTGGTTCCGCGAAGGGTGGCTGGAAGCCGTTGAGGACGTGTTCACCGACCCGCATGTGCAGGTCGTTGGCACCGACGACACGACCCCCGCGACCGCTGACCGGACCCACGCGACGATGCCGGTCATTCGCCGGGAATACATCGAGGATCCGGGGTGTACCTGGGGCCGTCCGGGCGAGGTTTTTGACAGTCGCCTGCGGCATAACTTCTGTGAAACGATCGTGTGGCAGCTCGCAGAACATCGTGGCGTCGCCGCTTGGTCTGACGCCGTGATCGAGCACCGGCACCCCGATTGGGGGACCCGTGAACTTGACGACACTGACCGGAAGGGCAATCGGCAGGGCTGGGATGAAGACCGGGCCTTGTTCGAGCAGGTCAAAGCGGAGTGGTCGAGGTAATTGTCCCCTTCGCGGGGGACTGTCCGCACCGAAAAAAGGCACTTGAGTTCACCCGGAAGCGGTATCCGTGGCCGGTCACTATCGCGGAGGGTGGCGAACCCTGGTCGAAAGGGGCGGCGCCCCGCCCCGGGATGGAGGCGTCACCCGCTGACACCCTCGGGGTATCTGAGGCGGACTGCTGGCCCGAGGGGTTCCCTGCCGCGATCGGGGCCGTAGAGCAGGGCGCGGCCTTCGCGATCCCGCACCGCCGTGTCCTGCGGCTCTCCGAGGAATCCACCGCCCACTACATGGCTACCGGCGAGGTCAGGCACCCGTTCGATCGTCGTCCTTACACGGGCATGGCTGGCGGCGGGTTCGTGGTTGCCCGAAGGGAGGTGATCGCCTCCATCCCCCCGGACCCCCGGTTTACGGGGTGGGGCTGACCGGCCAAGAGGATGAATCGTGGGCGCTCGCGCTGACCTGCTTGGCGGGACCGCCCTGGCGCGGCCAGGCAGACCTGGTTCCCCTTTTCCATCCTCCACAACCGAGGATGTCGCGTCGCAAGGGTTCCCCGGAATCGTGGGCTTTGTATCGCCGCTACCGGAATGCGGCCCGTGACCCACTTGTCATGAGAAAGCTGATTGAGGAGGCGAAGTGATCTCCAGTCTCATCACCCGTCCCTGCACGATAGTGAAGCCCGGAACTCCTTCCGAGGATGATTACGGCAACGAGATACCCGGCATCCCGCAGCTCGTGGAAACCGTTTGTGAGTTTCAACGGCAGACCAGCCGTAGCGAATCCGAGGATGAGTCCAGAAACCAGCTTGCCACGTCGCGGTGGGATGTGTTTTTCAACGATGGCGAGGACGTGGCCGAGGATTACGGCCTGATCGTGGACGACATCGAATACCAGTTCGACGGGCCACCCACGAGGGTTTGGAACCCGTTGGAGCGTCGGCATACGCATATCGAGGCGACCGCTACCCGCACCGCCGGGGCTGACGATGGGGAGGACGGGTCGTGATTGATGTTGAGAAGCTCCTGACCACCTATTTGAAAGCCGAAACGGGGGAGCGGGTAGTTGGCGAGATCCCGTCCTCGACCGGCACCCCGTGGGTTTTGGTTCGCCAGTTCGACGCTGATGATCGCACCCGGCCCACTGACCGGCTCAATTGCCACTTCCTCCAGCTCGACTGCTATGCCAGCGTGAACGGCCCGGAAGGGCAGGGGGAGGCGGCGTCGCTCGCGTTCGAGGTCCGCAAGGCACTTCACGACATGCCGGTCACTGATTTCACGGGGGCGGTTGTTACTTCCGTGGTTGTTCGCGGTCCGCGCCGCATCACCGACACCGGTTTTTCACCTGCCCGTCAAAGGTACATCTTGGAGGCGGAGATCTTTGTTCATCCCTAACCCGAACTTCGTCAGGGAAATGATGGACGAAACCGCTGATGTGGTTGCCGAACAGGCCCAGGTCGCGGCTGACGAGGCGAACAAGTTGCGTCACCGGATCATGCCCCGCAAGAAACGCAACGCGATAGTGGTCGAGAAGCAGGCCCCGGATGTGTTCATTGTGAACACGGATTTGGGCGGCCATCTTGACGAGTGGGGCAGCAAAAACAACCCGAGTTACGCGCCTCTCAGGAACGGTGTTCGTAACGCCGGTTTTGATCTGACCGAACTTTAGTCCGCGCACTTTCTCGCGCACCCGCCCGAGGGCGGAACCCATACAACAACCTGCCCTCTGGGCAAGGAGGAATCACCATGTCTCAGAACGCCGCAGAGGTGTTTGTTGGACGGGGCCTGAATATTTACCTGGCCCCTTCAGGTACCGCGCTACCTACCACGATGGCGGCCCCGTCCGCTTCGTTCACTGATCTCGGGTACACGTCCACGGACGGTGTGCAGATGAACTTCGAGGCGACCACCGAGGGCATTACCGCCCATCAGTCGCTCGAGGAGATTCGGCGCATCAAGACCGCGCAGAGCTTCACGTTCTCGTTCAATTGCATGCAGTGGAACGATGAAACGATGGCGCTTGCTTTCGGTGGTGGCGACTGGGCCAATGTCGGTGGCATGTGGAAGTATTCGCCGCCTGCGGTTGAGGATGACATCATCGAGTACGCCCTGGTTGCGGACGTTGAGGATGGCGACATCAACCTGCGGGTGCTGTGTGCCCGGTGTGTCGTGGACGGCTCGGTTGAGACCGGGATCACGAACTCTGCTGCGGCAACGATGCCGGTTACGTTGCGGGCGCTGAAGCCGACTGCTGGTGGTGATGCGTTCAACTTCATCAGCGACGACGTTCAGTTCTCGTAGAGATGGCTGCTGCTAAGAGCGGCGGGAAGTCCCTCAAGGTCAAGGATTTGACCTTGAGGCTTCCCGCCAAACTTCCGTTCGTGACGGTGAAGTACGTCAAGGAGGATTCTGTTGATGTGCCTAGTCTCCTGGAGGCGATTCTGGGTGAGGTGCAGGCCGACAAGGTTTGGGATCTCGGTTTGGATGTGGATGAGGGTGCGGCCCTTGTTGATCAGATCGTGTCGAAGTATGGGGTTGATACGGGGAAATAGTTGCCCTCGGTCGCTGGCTTGGTGGTGAGCACCGGGAGGCGGCCGAGGCTGATTTTCAACGGTTCTACCGGCTTGATTTGCGGGTGGAACTCGACCGGGCATGCGTTGGGCGTTTGTATGTCCTGGTGCGTGCGTTGCCGGTTTATAAGGGTGCCTATGCGTTGCTCACTGTTGAGCAGGGTGAGGCTGCCCATCGTAGGAACACACGGAGCCTTTCGCAGTTCGTGAAACGGGTTCGTGGTAAGTGAGTGAAAGGAGGTGAGATATGCCTGAAGCAGGTCGCGCTACAGTGAAGTTTGTTGGTGATTACTCGGCCTTGATGGCGGGTCTCACCTCCACGCTTGCTCCTGGGAAGTTGTCAGGGATCGGGAAGAAAGCGGGCCTCGCCATTGGCGGGGCTTTTGCTGCTGCAGGGGCTTTTTCGATGGTCAAGGATGCGGTCAATGTAACCAAGGCATTCGACAAGGAGATTTCGTCTCTCGGGGCTGTTGCTGGGGCAACCGAGAAACAGATGGACAAGCTACGAAAGCAGGCGATCAAGCTTGGTGCGGATACCGCTTTCTCCGCGACGGAGGCCGCGCAGGCCCAGACCGAGCTTGCGAAGGGTGGTCTAGGTGCCTCGCAAATCCTTGGGGGTGCGCTGAAGTCGTCCCTGAACCTGGCTGCTGCCGGCGAACTCGAGCTTGCCGAAGCCGCCGAGACGACGGTGAATTCCATGAAGCTATTCGGGCTTCAAGGGAAGGACACCGCTGCCATCGCAGACATGCTCGCCACGGCTGCGAACCGAACGACAGCGGATGTGGCCGATTTCGCGATGGCAATCAAGCAGGGCGGCACCTCGGTCAAGCTGGCCGGGTACGACATGAATGACACGGTTGTCGTGTTGGAAGCCCTTGCCGAGATCGGGGTCAAGAACTCGGACGCGGGCACGTCAATGAAAGCCGCGTTTGGGCAACTGCTGGGTCCGACGAAGAAACAGGCCGACCTTGCTCGCGAGCTTGGAGCCAACTGGATTACCCAGAACGGCGAGTTGAAAAACGGCATCCAACTGAGCTTGGAACTCACCAAGGCGACTGAGGGGATGACGAAGGCGGAAAGGGCGAAGACGTTCCGCATTCTCGCGGGGCAGGATGGTATCCGCACCCTCGGGGCTCTTTACGAGGCGGGAGCCGAGAAGCTTCGTCGGTTCTCGCGGTCGAATCAAGAGTCTGGGACGGCCGCTGAGGTCGCGGCGAAGAAGCTCGACAATCTGGCCGGTGACACCGAGGAACTCTCGGGAGCATGGGAAACGTTCCAGATAACTGTTGGAACGATGGTTACCCCTGCGCTGAGGGACTTGACGCAGCTTGCGACCGAAGCCGTCAATGCGGTCACCGCGATCTTCAACGACAAGAACCTGTCCGGTGGGGAGAAGTTCTCGAAGCTGATTGAGCTTGCGGTGAAGGGGGCCGTGAAGGGTTTGGAGCAGCTAACGAAGGCGGCGGTGAAGGCTGCGCCGGAGATCGCTTCGGCATTCGCGTCCGGGTTCGCTTCGGCCCCGATCTGGATGCAGCTTGCTGGTGCTGGGTTGATGCTCAAAATGTTTGGTGGGCCAACCGCTATCGTGGCAACAGGCACGAAGGCGGGTGGCATGTTCATGGCGGCGTTCGCGTCTGTTACAGAGACATATTCCCTCGCCCGGTCGTTTGGCCGGGGGAAGGGTGCTTCGGCGTTTGCGGGCATGGGGTCGTTGGCGTTGCCGATGGCGACAACTCTTTTCTCGACACTCAAGAAGGCTATCCCAGGTGTCGCGGCAGCCTTCGCTATTGGCAGCACACTTTCAAGTGCGATTGCTGGGGATATGGAGGCGGCACTGACCAAGGCGGGCGGTGCCCTGGTGGGTGGCGGTATCGGGTTCGCTATTGGTGGTCCGGTCGGTGCTGCGGTCGGGGCGGGGATCGGAACGGGGCTTAGTGAAAAGATTGTTGGTTTGTTCTCGGGTGCAGAGTCACCAGTCAAGACGTTGCAGGAACAGATCGTTGAGGGAACCCGCCGGGTACGGAAGGCACTCCAGAATGAGTTCTCATCGGTGCGGGGCTTGGCCCGGTCCAGTAAGCAGGTCGAGCGGGCAAGGGAGCGACAGGCTCAGGCAACGAATGATTTGAAGGTGGCGGAACGTCAGGCACTATCCGCGAAGAAACGATATGGCGAGAATTCCGTTCAGGCCGCTCGTGCTGAGGTGAATCTTGCGAAGGCCAAGGAGCGATCGTTTCGGGCTACGCAACGTTTGAAGAACGCGGAGCGGCTTGAGGGAGCGCAGCGCAGGACAGCCAAGCAAGTTCTGAAGTCGAGTGCTCAGGTACAGAAGGAAGTCCTGACTATTAAACAACAGGAGCTGCGGAATGCTCGCCGTGAGTTCATCGCTACGAGCAAGGGCAACGCCTCCCTGGAGGAGAAGATCGCGGCTCAGAAGCGGTATGACCGGGCTGCCACGCAAGTATCTAAGGCACAGAAAGATCTCAACCGGACTTATGAGCGTGCTAATAACCAAATCGGCCCGAAGTTCGCGTCGATGCTTCAGAAGTTGACAACGAACCAGCTTCAGTTTGGCCGGAAGTTCATCAACACGAAGCGTACCGTGAATACGGGTTCAACGAGCATGGTTCAGCGTTTCCGGGACATTGGGAGTATCGGACCAATCCAGTTCGGCAGGGCCGAGAAGGGTGTTGAGGGTTTCGCCAACACGGTAAAGGCGAAGCGGAAGGTCATCAACAGCAATATGAGGTCGATGCCGCCGGTCCAAGTCGCTTCTACGGACTTGATGGTTGAGGATTTCACCGAGAAGATTGACGCGATTGGGAACTCCGGTGCTCCGCAGTCGAAGCGTAGGGGTGGCTTGGTCGAGTGGGTACGTCAACGGTTCCAGAACGGCGGCGTACCAGTAGCCCTGTCATCCGGGGAGATGTTCAAAACCCCGAATGGCAAGACCGGCGTGGTTCCTGGCCGCCCGACTGCTGCCGACAATGTTTTGACTTCGATGCCGGTTGGCACGAAGATTTTCACGTATGACGGCCAGCGGCGACTTATGGAGGGTGCGTCGGAGTCGCAGGCGATTAGGGATCAGTTGCCGCATTTTGCTTCGGGCGGAATTGTGAAGCCGGAGATCGTGGGCGGGTCCAACAGTGCTCGTGAGCTGGCGAATACAGCAATCTCGAAGGTTCATGCGAAGGCGACCGCGAAACTGAAGAAGAAGCGGCAGGAAGCTGCTGCGGCTGCGGCCGGGAGTGTGGCCGGGTACACGGGCCCTCCTGCGGATTTCAGGCAGCTCGGGGATAACGCATATGTTGATTCACACACCCTTGCAGTTGGGGCGTATCTGGCAAACAAGTTCGGGCTTTCGATCAGCAGCACCTATCGTTCACCCGCCCATAACGCGGCGGTTGGTGGGGTACCTAATTCGTCGCATACTCGCGGGTCGGCTTCTAATCCTGGTGCCATTGATTTTGTTCCCGCGAGCGGCGCGGCTCTTTCGTGGGCGTCCACCCATATCGCTGGCCTAACCGAAGCAATGAACCATGATGCGGGTTCCGGTTTGCATCTTCATCTCGCGTTTTTCCGTAAGGGCGGGCTGATTCGTTTGCTGCAAGCCATGGCTGGTGGTGGCTTGGTTAGGCATCCTTACTTCAATGAATCCACGAAGAAGGGCAACATCAACGGCCTTTGGCCGTCTGCTGATCTAACAAAAGACCCGGATGGGTGGCATGCCCTCCCAACACTTCCACCGTATGTGTTTGGTGCGTTGGCGGAAGCTGCGGGACGACATTTCAACATTGACGTTCCGGGTAAAGCCATGATGCAGATGGTTATGCATGAGGGTGGCACACCGGAGGGTGGCAAACCGGGATCTCGTGGCACTGATCGTGGTGGAACGGTTGGTTACGGGCCGTGGGCTATCACTACCACGTTCAATGATGCGTTGGTTCGGCGGTTTGGTGGAAGCTACGCGGCGATGAACAATCCTGTTTTGAATGCTGCCGCGATGGCACATGTTGTGCGGGACCGGCCTGATCTCTCGGCTTGGGACGGGGATCAGTATGTAACTGATCCTACTGCTCATTGGAAGGGCAGCTATCAGTTGAAAAATGCGTTGGGTGGCATTGGCTATTCAGCCGCCCTACGATCAGCGTTGCGTGGTGACTTTGAAGGGGACCGGGAGGATCGTGGTGAGTCACCGCAGGAGCAACGCAAACGTGAAAGTGCGGCACGACGCAAGAAACGCGAAAAGTCAATTAGGGATCTTGTCGCGAAAGCACAGAACGCTTCGGGCCGTCGGAAGAAGTCTCTGCTTTGGCAGGTGTTGCAGAATTATGCGGCCTGGGGTGTGTTTGATGCCCCAATGTCCAAAATTGTTCAGGGTATGGTTGGTGTGCCGGGGGAGCAGGATCACTTCCTGCAACGAGCCAGGGAAATCGCTGGTATCGCGAACCCGCAGGGTGGTGGTGGCCAGTTGACACAACTGACGAAATGGCTTGGTCGGAATGTTGAGGTTGGTGGGTTCGAGAAGAAAAACTCGGGGTTGGTGAACCAGCTCGAAAGGATGCGGGATAAGGGTGGTGACGCGGCGAAGGATCGTCGTAAGAGGGTGCATAAGCGTCTTGCCCGGTTTGGTGAGAGTTTCTGGTTTTCGGGCCGGTTGCGGAAGAAGGATGATCGCATTGCTTGGCTTGCGGAAACGATTGAGAATGCGGAGGCGTGGGGATCGGTTGCGAGTGGCCCTGGTGGTTCTGAGCTGACTGATGGTGAGATCGCGGAACAGATTGGTTTGAATCGGCAGTTGCTTGGTGTGCAGAGAGGTAAGAAGGGTGTTCTTGATCAGGCAATTCCGTATGCGACACATTTGATTTCTATGTATGAGCAGTCAATCGCGACGGCTTTGAAAGACCCGAAGCAGAAGTGGAAGGTTCCTGGGTATCGGCGTGGATTGAACGCGGCCCGGACGGTTCTCGGGTCGGGTGATGGGGATGGGTTGCTCGGTAATTTGCGTTCGTTGGTTGGGTTGACGGGTGAGGGCGGGGAGATTTTGCAGACCAGGTTGAAACTTGAGGAGTTGGGTGCCACTACTTCGGTTGAGGGTGCGGCAGTTTCGGAGCGGGATAGTGAAATAATTGCCTTGTTGCGGGAGCAGTTGCAGTTGTCGCAGCGTGAAAACATGGTTCTTGATGCTCA
The DNA here is from genome assembly GCA_937864275.1 of uncultured Dehalococcoidia bacterium. Classification (GTDB taxonomy): domain Bacteria; phylum Chloroflexota; class Dehalococcoidia; order Tepidiformales; family Tepidiformaceae; genus Amarobacter. The sequence goes on along the minus strand of CALMIW010000847.1, from coordinate 5,225 downwards.
ATTGCCGGTGTTCAGGCAGTTCATGCCGAAGTTCCATTCGGGTGGTGACGTTCCGGGGCATGGTGATGTGATGGCGTTGTTGGAGGGTCGCGAAACCGTTTACACGGCTGATCAGAACAGTCGGATTCATGGGGCGTTGTCTGCGGCACCGAACGTGAATGTTGATGTGTATGTGAATGGTGTGAAGGCTGATGACAGCCAGGTTGAAATGGTGGTTCGGCAGGAGTTGGGTAGTCAGATAGGTCGTGGCCGGCGGGCTGGGTCTAATAGAAGGATGGTGCTTCCGCGATGATCACGATTTCTGATGGTGTGCGGTCTGTTTCGGTTCCGTTTACGGGTGAGCGTGGTTGGATGTGGGTTGCCCCGGATTCGTTGGTGTTGCCTGTTCCGGCACGGGCGAACACTTACACGGATCCGGCGGTGGGGGATGGTAGGCGTCGTGTCCAGTCGAAGTTTGAGAATGCTGAGGGCTCGTTTTCGGTGTTTGTTGATGGGGATGATCAATCTGATTTTTGGGGAAATGTGGATGAGTTGCAGGAGATTGTTGAGTCAACACATTCGTTGAAGGGCACGGTTCGGGTTGTGTTGCCGGGTGCTTCAACGGATATTTATGATGTTGAGTCAATTGAGATTTCGGGGGTGCCGGTGCGTGGCACAATGTTGCCGCAGCAGCACCTTGAGGTTGAGATAAAGTTTGAGTGTCGTCCGTTCAGTCGGGGTGTTCAGGATTGGGCGCAGGGTTTGACAGTGTTAAATTCCAATTCGGGATTTGAGTCAAACACAACTGGTTGGTCGTCGGTGACTTCGACGTTGACGAGGGTGACTTCTGATGCTCATACTGGGGTGGCTTGTTGCCAGGTGGCGGTGTCGTCTTCAACGGGCCGGGGGTTGAATAACACTTCGTTGGTGACGGTGCCGGTTTCTCAACAGTATTCAGCTCATTGTTATGTGAAGGCACCTACTGCGGCGGCGGTTGGGAAAACGGTGTTGCTGCGTTTGGAGGAGTTGACGGCCTCGTCTGTGAATGTGGGGCAGTCTGAGACACGGGTGACGTTGACGGGGGAGTGGCAGAAAGTTAGGGTGTCTCGTTCGTTTGGTGGCACGGGTGCGAGGGCGAGGGTTCATGTTTTGAATGTTACGTCTGGTGCGGTTACTTGGTTGGTGGATGACATTCGTTTGTTTGCTTCTGAGGTGTTGACTGGTCCGATTGATTGGTTTCAGGTTTCGGGTGTGTCGGGGCATGTTCCGGCGCTCGGGGCGCTCTCCCTGTTCGATGTTTCGGGTGAGGCCCGGAATCATGTTGAGGTTGGTGTGCAGGCGGTGTTTGATCCTGCTAACCCGGAGCCGGTTCATTTGGCGGCGGTGACGGAGTTCACGGCTTTGGCTGGTGCGTCGAATACCAGGGCGGGTTCCCATTCCGCGAATGTGTTGCGGGCGGGTGTGGGTACGAACCCGATTCCGTTGGGTACTTCGGGATCTCGAACCCATAAGGGACTGTGGAAGTTTCGGGCACGGGTTTTTGGGACTGGGCCAGAGTTGAGTTGTCGTTTGTCGTGGCGGACGGGCACTGGTCCGTGGACGGATGAGCAGTGGGTGAGGTTGCCTTTGGATAATGCTTGGTGTGATGTTGATTTGGGGATTGTTGATATTCCGGTGTTGGAGTTGGGGCATTCGTTTGAGTTTCGGGTTGTTGCGGTTTCTTCTGGTGGTTTGCTTTCGTTTGATCTTGATTTCGTGGAGCCTGTTCCGGCTGATAGTTGGTCGAGGTTGAGTAGTGTTGTTGTGAGTGAGCAGCAGTCGGGGTATGTGGCGTACGATGATTTTTCGACACATTCGGCTGGTGCGGTTTCTGGTAAAACACCGGTTCTTGTTCCGGCTGGAACATGGTCGGGTGCGGGTGATGCGGATGATTTTCAGGTTGAACCGGCGTATCAGCGGATTTATAGGAACGCGGTTTCGGATTCAAACGTGAATAATGGCCGGTATTTGAGGTGTGGGTCGGGGGTCCTAACGACCACCATTATGCGGGTTGATGTGTTCCTCGACCGGGGGATGGCAGCCGGCACCTCATCTCGGGTCGGGGGGTTCGTCAGGTATGTCAATGTCAATAATTGGCTTGGGTTCTTCTACAAGAATGTGAACCAAATTGAACTACGAAAGCGGGTTTCAGGAACCGAAACTGTTATCGCCACGGATTTGGGTGTTTTCAGGGGCTGGCGTAGTTTGGTGCTGACAGCTGATACATCCGGCGGAATCAACGGGCTTGAAGGACCACAAGGATTTATACCAGACTTTAAATTCACGGTTGCGGGAGATACCGACGTCGCCACGGGTGGCACACTCGCCTCCGGCGGATACGGCATTTACGATGCCACCACAGAAACAACCGCCCCCGCACGCTACTACGACAACTTCGTTGTTAGCTCACCATCATCCATCTCATCCCTCCAATACTCACCCATAAACGCAAACCGTGGCACCGACCTACTCCACGACACAGCCCAAACCGAAGACACCAACGGAACATCCATCTCCCCAACCCCTCACGTTGAAGGCAAATACCTCACCCTTCCCCCAGCAACACGAACCAACCAAACCAGCCGAGTAGTCGTTCGGGCACGCCGCAACAACCTCGAAATGAACCTCACGGACACAGGCCTCACAGATGTCCTCACCGCTGACCTTGATGTCACACCCCGAAACCTCATTGTGTAATGGGATTCCTTGCCGTTGAAATCATTCAGGGGGACGGAACCCCAATCCGATGCGGCCACGACGAACACAACCCCGCAAACATACCGTCCGGCATCGGATTCGAAACAACCATGCCCGGAGGATTCTCAACCGGCCAGGTAACCATTCCACGACCCGCGAACCTTCGATCCGACAGCCAAATGATGTTCTCCCCAATCCGCATGTACGGGGAAGGGTCACGCACCTTCTACGAAGGATTCATTACCGGCATCAGCCAAGCATCACAAAACGAAATCACAATCCAAACCGCCGGACATGTTGACTGGCTCGAACGAGTCAACACCCGCGAAATATTCGTGGATCGTGACCAATCAAGATGGACAGATCCTGGCCGTGCCCGCCGGTTAGCGATCCTCGGTTCGTTCTTGCGGGCATACGGACCAACAAACGAAACCGACACAACAAACGGGCTACCGGCAGTCACACTAACTCTCCCTGCCACAGACCTCAACCCATTCGCTGAAGCATGGTATGACGCCGGCCCAGGAGTAAAAATTGAGTCGATCTATTATGACTTCACTTCCGTCACGACATCATCCCATGTTCTGAACATTGGGGCTGCGGCAAACGATGTGGCTGGCAGCTACATCAGCACCGCCGACCTCGTAACAGTCAATAATGCGGCAGCAACCGGCACCTACACCCTCGCAACACCATCACGGTACGGAATTCTCACTCATTACCTGCTAGGCACAGTAGGTAGCACCGACACGTCAGTGAGTGTTCGTAACATTGCGGTGTACGGCAACCACGGAATCCCAAAACAAGGAGCTGCCCCTGCGGGAGTGTACGCATCCGATGTGGTCCGGTACGCGATCGGGAAAGTCGCGGGCATCACAACCGGCACGATCGAACCAACGAGTTTCGCTATTCCACATTTGACCTACCCGGAAGACACAACGATCCGGGCCATTGTGGAAAACATGACCGCTCTCGGAAGTGACCAGAACATTCCGCAGGACTGGGGCATTTACGAAAACCAAGAATTCTTTTGGCGTTCCCCCGGCACCTACGGACGAGAGTGGCATGTTCGCGAAGACGTGAACGTAACCCCTGTATCTGACGGTCCTGACGCTGACCGACGTATTTCCGGTATCAAAATCAATTACACCGACGCGGCCGGGGAAACCAGATCCGTTGGGCCACCCGGATCTAACTCAGACATCGAAACCGTACAACTACTCGACACTGACAAAACCAATCCCGCATACAAGATTCCAGGGTACGGGGTCGAAACGATGGGCATCACATCATCGTCCGGTGCCATCAACGTGGGAACTGTGTTGCTGAACGAACGGAACCGTTTGGATTGGCGAGGCCAAATCACGGTTACTGGCCCTGTTCGGGACGTTGCCGGAAACGAGTTTCCTGCCGCTCTCGTGCGGGCCGGTGACCGGATCGTGGTGGAAGACCGCGACGAAATATCCGAGCCACGCACAATCGCACAAACCAGCTACAACCATGACACCGACACCGTTACTTGTTCAATCGGGGCTAAACCCGACACGTTTGAAGCATTGCTAGGAAACCTTGCCGCTGTCACAGACCTCATCGCATAAATATCTGCCCCATACCCGGCAGGCAGGAAGGAGTTCGTGGTGACCAATGATTTCCGACTCAAGGAACTTGAGCGTGACGTTGCGAATCTCCTTCCCCTCGAAGGTCGTGTAATGGTGTTGGAAACGCAACTCTCCAATATGGGCCGTGAAATGGGTGAACTCAAAACGGTTGTGAAAGACGGTTTCGCGGAAGCGAAAGATGATCAGAAAGCAACCCGTCGGGTAACAATGGGATTCGCATTCACAGTCGCCGGGTCATGTGTCGTTACGCTCCTAACGTTGCTTGCTACCGGAGTGATCTAGCAGTGAGTCTTCGTGCGTTCAAAATTGGTATTGGTGTCGCAGGGACGGTTGTGGTTGCGTTCGCGTTCGCGATCGCCGCCGTAGCATTTCGCGGTGAGGACACCCGCAACATTATTGAGCGTTCAGCCTGCGCTCAGGATCCCGCCGGGCAGGAATGCCAAACCATTCGACGTGACGCTGACCGGCAACGTTCCGTAACGGATTCTTGTGTGCCGTTCAAACAGGTTTTGACATGGGACGCATACCAGTCTTTGACTCGTTGCCCTGGGGCAGTACCGGAAACGGTATTTCGGCCCGGTAGCAGATAAACCGCCCGCAAGGGCCCTATCAGAAGGGAAGGTGGTCCGAGTGGCCAACATTCCGCTGCTCCGGAAGAAACTCCGGAAACGTGCCCGACGTCGCCAGAAGGCGTGGGAGAAGTACCGGGCAACCGGTGACCGGGGCTATCTGAAGTGGTTCAAGGCACACCGGAAAGCTGCCCGGAAACTCCGGAGACTCATCGACCGGGCGGTTCGCCGGCAGGAATTCGCTTCAACGCATTTCCGTTACAGCGAGTTCAACTGCCACCAGGGGGATCCGGTACCGGAATACATGTACCCCCATCTCGCG
>CALMIW010000846.1 GCA_937864275.1 uncultured Dehalococcoidia bacterium | reverse complement strand
GGTTCGTGCTCACGAACCTGCTGGGCTACTCGAACGTCCGCAACTACGACGGCTCGTGGACCGAGTGGGGTAATTCGGTGGGCGTGCCCGTCGAACGGTAGGGCTCCCCTCCCTTCCCGAACTGCAACGAGGCCCGCTGAGAAGCGGGCCTCTTGGTGAGCGAAGTTTGCGGCATTGGCAACGCTTTCGCTTCGCACCGGTGTGACCGGTTGGCTCAGGACGCAGAATCATAGTTTGGCTCGGACTACGTACGCCGCACGTGAAGGTTCGGCAGCACTCCGCCTTGTGTCCGAATCGACGGGGCCGGTGTTTACACCCCTTTGTGGTCACTGCTATCCTCCCGCGACCCAGGCGAGGGGATGCCGAACGGCGCCTGGGTTAAGGGGGACGCCTTGTACGACGCAATCGTCATCGGGGCGCGCTGCGCTGGTTCGCCCACTGCAATGCTCCTGGCCCAAAAGGGCTACCGTGTGCTCGCCGTCGACCGAAGTACGTTCCCCAGCGACACCATGTCGACCCACGTGGTGGGTGGGGATGCTGTCGCCCGGCTGGATAAGTGGGGGCTGCTTGAACGCGTCCTCGCCACCGGCGTTCCCCAGTGCACGCGGCCTTTCACCATGATCATTGATGGCCAGGAACACGTCTGGGATTTCTTTCCGGACGACTATCCCCAGATCGCCCCGCGGCGCACATACCTGGACAAGATTCTCGTCGACGGAGCGCGGGAGGCCGGCGCCGAAGTGCGTGAAGGGTTCTCTGTCCGGGAGCTGCTCTGGGAAGAAGGCCGTGTAGCCGGTATGCGGGGCGTTGACGCCGATGGCATCAAAGTCGAGGAACGCGCCCGGCTGACCATCGGCGCAGACGGCAAGTGGTCGAAGGTCGCGCGCTGGGTCGAGGCCGAGTTGTATAACACCTTGCCGGGGCGGGGATGCTTCTACTACTCCTACTGGACCGGCGTCACCGGGGTTGACCGCATGGAGTTCCACATCAGCACCGGCTCCGGATACGTCGCCTTCGTATTCCCGACAAACGACAACCAGGTCTGCATGGGCGTGGGCCGTCCCGGCGCCGACTGGACAGAGTTCAAGCGCGATCCCGTTGCCACGGTGGCCGCTGGTTTCGCGGCCCTCCCCTCACTGGCGCCCCACATCGGAAACCGCAAACAGATCGAGCGGCTCCAGGGTCTCAAGATGTATGAAAGCGGCTACCGCAAACCGTTCGGTCCAGGATGGGCCCTCGTCGGCGATTCCGCCTACCTCAAAGACCCGACGCTCGGACAGGGTATCAACGACTGCTTCCGCGACGCCGAATACCTGTCCGATGCCATCCACGCCGGCTT
>CALMIW010000845.1 GCA_937864275.1 uncultured Dehalococcoidia bacterium | reverse complement strand
GTTGCGCCGGGCGCTGCGACGCCGTTCGTGCGGGCGCCGTAGGCGGTACCGGCAGGGTCAGGGATTGCGGGCGACCATGGGGACGAACCGCTTGAACGGGCGCGGGTCGGCGGGGGCGGCTGGGGCGGTCGAGATCTCAACGTCGTTGCCCGTGCCACCCTTGTAGGTGATGGTCCAGAGCTTGCCGCCGAGGCTGAACTTGGCGCCTTCGGGCAGGCCAGCGAAGGTGCCCTGCACGGTCACGTTGTTCCTGACCACATCGATGATTCGGAACGACTGGCCGGGCGCCGGGTTGAAGTTGAGTTGGAGCTCCAGGGTTGCGTTCGGCCCGAGTGTCAGCAAGTCGCCCACGGAGAGCTGGGAGTACCCGGTCCCGGGCGCCACCCCGTTCAGGAGTGCAGAAAAAGCGGCGTCGCTGAGGATGAAGTCATCGATCAGCGTTAGGCGAGCCGGGGAGTTTCCAGAGCGAGGGGAAATCTCGCCCGTTCGGATGAAGGCCTCTCCGGTGGTGCCGCCGCCCCAAAGGCGGCTCTCGTTGGCCGGAGGCGGCGGGTCGCCTGGAGGCGGCACCCAGGGTTCGGCGCTGATCGCCATGACGAGGGCCGTGGAGTTCCAGACGGCACTCGCGCCATAGGCAAGGTGGATGCTCCCATCGTCGCTCGGGCCGGAGAACACGAAAGTGCCGTTCCGGAGTTCGATGTCGCCTCCGTTGAGGTACGTCTGGAAGCCGTTGGGCAGGTTCACGACGCCGGTTGCGGAGACGACGGCCGTATCGACGATTTCCAGATTGGCGATGGTGAAGGAGTCGGGGAAGATGGCGAGGGCGCCATAGAAGCCGCCGTTGATGCCTTTTCCATCGCCGTGGATTCGCAGGGTTTCCTGGCCAATGGAGGTGACATCCAGGTTGATCTGGATGTGTCCCGGCGGGGTCGTCCGGGTAATCCCCGCAGGGCTCCCCAGCGCGGTGTTCGACCCGACTTCCAGGATGCCGCGGACGTCGACGCGACCGGTGAAGGTATTGTTCCCGCTGAGCTTGAGCACGCTGCCCTGATCGACGATGACCTCGCCGGCGCCGGATATGGGCAGCGAGAGGACGACCCCAATGGCGTTATCGAGCGCGACGATTTCGGTCACCTGGAGGCTGTTGCCGGAGATGGAGTAGCCGCGGTCCTTGACGGTGATGCGGGCGACGGAAAGCCCCTGCATATCGTTGACGAGGGTGGTCGTGAGACCCGGCAGGATCGGGCCGAAGACGATGAAATCGCCGTTGACCGGCAAGGCCCCGCCGGTCCAGTTCCCGGGGTTGGACCAGTTGGGAGTCTGGGCCTTTCCCGACCATTCGCGGACGGTGAGGGCGTGCGCTGACTCATCGCCCCCGGGACGAAGAACCACGAACAGAGACAGCGTTAGGGCGAGCACGGCAACTGCGAATCGCACCGGACACTCCTCCGCGCTCGGGGGCAATGCTACGGTGTTACGTGCGGCTGTGCGGAAACGTTATGCATGAGTCGCTTCCCCTGCCCCGATTAGCGTTGGAAATTCGGCTTTCGCTTCTCCATGAAGGCGGCGACAGCTTCCTTGTGGTCTGGTTCGGCGCGGGCGTAGCCGTTCTGGGCATTCTCGCGAAGCATGACGGACTGGACATCGGCGTCGGTGGCGTTCATGGCCAGGACGCGTTTGACGCGGGCGACGGCGGCGGGCGCATGCTGGGCGATCATCTCGCCGAGTTCCACGGCGCGGTCGATGAGGCGTTCGGACGGCACGACTTCGCTGACGAGGCCGGCACGGCAGGCTTCATCGGCTTCGACCATGCGAGCGGTGAGGCACCACTCCTGCGCGCGACCGAGGCCGACGAGCTGGGGAAGAAAATAGGAGCTGGCGAGTTCGGGCACGAGGGCCATCTTGACGAAGGAGAAGCCGAAGCGGGCATTCTCGCTGGCGATGCGGATATCCATGGGGAGGATGTGGGTGACGCCCACGCCAACGGCGACGCCGTTGACCGCGGCAATGGTGGGCTTGGGCATGCGGCGGAGGAAGGCGAGCCAGTTGTCCTCGCCGGCGGTGGCGGAGCCGCGCGGCGCTTCGCCGCCCTGGATCTGCTGCGCCCAGCCGCCGATATCGGCGCCGGAGCAGTAGGCGCGGCCCGCGCCGGTGAAGACGATGGCGGCGACCGCCGGGTCGGCATTGGCGCGCTCCACGACGTCGCGCATCTCGTACATCATGTCGTTGTTCCAGGCGTTCAGGCGCTCGGGCCGATTGAGCGTGAGAACGGTGACGGCGCCGCGCTGTTCGACGATGACGTTCTGGTAGTCCATGGCGATATCCCCCGGGTGCAAAGAGCGAGGGCGAGTCTAGCAGCATCCGGGGGAGCGTTGCCGGGCGGCGGTGCTTCAGTTGACGGCCGGGTCTTTGGGTGCGTAGGCGAACATCGCGAGCTTGCCGGGCTGACGGAGGAGGACCCGGCGCCAGAGCTCCGCAGGGTTCGCGCTGAAGACATCGGCTTCGGCGGCATCGACCACGAACCAGGACTCTTCCTGGAGTTCGGCCTCGAGCTGGCCGCCGGACCAGCCCGCATACCCGGCGAAGAGGCGGACTTCTTCCAGGCTCCCGGCAACTTCCTCGAGCGGTCTGGAGAGATCGAGCAGGCCCGTGCGGCCGACGACCATGTTCGGCGCCGGGATATCGAGGATGGGCTTCCAGCGGGCAAGAGCGAGGGCGGCGCTGGTTTCGACGGGGCCCCCGGAGAAGAGGACGGCGGGCTCCCGCGCGAACGGTTCGGAGCGGGGGAGGGGGCGGGCGACCGCTTCTTCCTTCAGGGGCCGGCTGATGACGACGCCGAGGGCACCGTGTTCGCCATGACCGCACATGAGGG
>CALMIW010000844.1 GCA_937864275.1 uncultured Dehalococcoidia bacterium | reverse complement strand
GATGACCGTCGAGAACCCTCCGGCCGCCAACGTGGCGCGGCCCAGCGCTGGATAGGCCGTCGGGATCGCCATGAGCGGACACTCCCCACTCCACCGCTCGCCGGCTTCGAGCACCTGAGAACCGGTGGGGTCGACCGAGGGGAACACCAAGGCGTGAGCACCGGCGTCGGCATGCCGGCGTCCACGATCGAGGGCGGACGCGACCGATTCGCCGGCGGCCAGCGCGTCTGTGCGGGCGTGCAGCCTCGTCCGAGTGCCGTCGAGCGCGGCCGCGCAGGTCGCCAGCAGGGCCGCAAACCCGTCGGATGAAGCGAGACGACGATCGTCGGCGTCGACAAGTGAGTTGCGCTTCGGGTAGGCGTTGTCCTCGATGCAGATGCCGGCGACGCCGGCTGCGCTCAACTCGCGAGCAAGGCGTGCCGCCGAATCAAGCGTCCCCAGACCGTTGTCGACATCGACAACGACGGGCAGTGCACTGCTGCGGAGGACCGACCACGAACTCTCGACGATCTCGGGGACGGAGAGCACGTTGCGATCCGGGAGCCCGCGCGCGCTCGACATGCCGAGGCTGCTCAGCCACAGACCATCGACGCCGTCGATGGAACTCACCGCCATCGCGGTGATGGCGTCGTAGACGCCTACGTAGATTTGTAATGGGTGCTCGGGGTCCTGCAGCACTCAGTCGGTCGCACTCGACTCGATGGTTTCGAGGGCGTCATCGATCAGCTCCTCGTAGTACTTGCGGTCCGACTCGTACTGCAGGTGTTCGGGAAGCTCCTCTACCAGATCCACCGCTTCGATGGATTCCGCAGGCTCACCGAGCTTGGGTCCGAGGCGTCCGACGTAGAAGGAACCACTGATGGTCTGCTCCAAGAGGCGCACGTCATCGATCTGATAGCCGGTCATACGCTCGAAGAAGTCGTCTGCGGCCTCGGCTGCACTCTGCTCCGCGCTGGCCTCGACGTAACCGGTGGGCCATTCCCACGCCCTGTCAGGACCCTTTACGAACATGCTGTGGCCGGCCTCGTCGAGAGCGATGACGGTGCTGAACGACTTCGCGGTGTCCCAGTAGTGATCGAAGTGACTGGCGAACGTCCGGAAGACGTCAGGATTGGCGGTGCGGTTGATCCTGAACATCGGGCAACGCTCCACCGGTTCACTGAGCAGGAAGGTGACGTACAGGAAGTCGTCAACCAGGACGAAGAACGTGGTGGGCATGATGCTGTACAGCCGCATCTCGAACTTCTTGCGTGATGGGTCGAGTTTGCCCAGCTTCCGGGCGTAGACACGGGCACCCCGCAGATCCTCTTCGTACTTCGAGACGTGGCCCTCCTCACTACCCTTGGAGTGGTCACTCACCCCTTGCGAGCTCAGCAGCATCTCGCCTCGGGCATCGACGAACTCAGGCTTGCTGCGCGCATCCAAGGCGAGGATGCGGATCTCGCAGTCGTCGTTCTCGTCCTTGATCTTCTTCTCGATGACTTCCTTCATCGTCTTCGTCAGGATGTGTCGTCCAGACACCACCATGATCCGAACCTCGTGCTCGGCTCGCTCAACGGCCCCGGGTAGGTCCGTGCCTTCTCCGAAGGTGGGATAGGCGATGATCCTCGTCGCAGGGTCGCGTTCAGGCGTGGTCGTCACGTGCGAAACAGTAGCGCTGCACAATCACGCTCGCTGCGAAGTCCCCTGCCCTACCGTCGTCCGCGCATCCCTCGTGTGTCGATCCCTGAAACGCGCCGAGGAGCAGGTTCAGCGAGCTAGACGACGCAGCGCGAGCGACGCCGCCCTCCGTCGCCTCACCTGCTCGGTCGCCGGGGACTTCTCGTCTGCCTAGAACGAGGTCGTCGAACCTCTCCGTGGCGAGATGGTGGGGTCGACGCCGGCGGGCTACGCCGCAGCGCTCTCAGCGGGCCGACACCGCTCTCGGAGACCACTACTCCCTGGCAGGAGACACCGACCCTCCAAGCCGCTGATCGCCGAGGCAAGGGTCAGGTGAAGTCGACCTGACGGGTCCCAGTGCCGCTGATCTCTCGCTATACCCACACAAGGAGTGCCTTCAAGTCGCCGTCTATGAAGTGCTGGACCCCCTTCCCTTCCGTCCTTGCTACGGTGCGGGCACGACGCCGGCGAGAGGAGCGGGACATGGCGAACGTGGCAGAAACCAAGGAGCGGGTGCAGCGATTCCTGACGCAGATCGCATCAGTGAACATCGACGAGCACGGGCGCTACTCGATCCGGTATGACTCCGCTCGGGTGTTCGTCGAGGTGGACGAGTTCGGCGACGACCAGACCTGGGTGCGACTGGTCTGCCCGCTGCTTCACGAAGTCCCGCTGACGCCGGAGTTGTACGAGTACGTGGCGCTGCACTCCGACGACTACAAGTACGGCATCCTCAGCGTGCACAAGAGCAACGAGACGGACACCGTCGGGTCGCTCTTCTTCACCTACGGCCTCCTCGGCACCACCCTCGACCCTGACGAGCTGAAGCTCGCGGTGGGCATCCTCGTCACCGCCGCGAACGACCTCGACGACGAACTGAAAGAGAAGTTCGGCGGCGAGCGCTTCCACGAGGAGTAGTCAGTTGGGGACCGAGCGGGACGGCCCCTCCCGATGAACCCCGCGCTCGCCCAGGTGATCGACGATGCCACCGCCGAAGCCAAGAAGAACGGCCATGGCACCGTTGAGTTCGTCCACGTCTGGTCGGCCCTGCTCGGGTCTCACGATCCCCTAGCCAGCCGATTCTGCGACCCCGATCCTCCGCTCGACGAGCAGCTGAAGTCTCTGCCCAAGAGCTGGGAGACCCCGTCGATCGGGCCGGAGGTGGCCGAGTTCCTCTCAGCGATCGAGCAGGACAGCGGCGGCCTCGACCGACTCGTGACCGCCGCCGCCGAGCATGTCCACGCCGAACCAACGTCCGCCGTCGCCGGCGAAGGACCCGCGCCCACGACTGCGGCGGCGAACGGCGACACCCGACCGCCCATCGCCGAGCTCGACCCCAAGGCACTCCGCGAGCAGCTGCAGACGTCCCTGCTCGGCCAGGATCACGCCATCGAGACCGTGGTGCGGCGCCTCGCGC
>CALMIW010000843.1 GCA_937864275.1 uncultured Dehalococcoidia bacterium | reverse complement strand
ATCCTCGCGCCGTGCGCCAGCAGTACTTCGATCGCGGCGACGGAGCCGCCCATCGCGTCGATCTGGTCCATGTATTCCTGAGCCTGGCGCTCGAGCTGGTTCGTGAGGTGCTCGACGTAATAGCTCCCGGCCATGGGGTCGATGGTGTCGGTGACGCCAGTTTCGTGGGCGATGACCTGCTGGGTGCGGAGGGCGATGCGCTGGGCGTCGTCGGTGGGAAGCGCGAGGGCCTCGTCGAAGCAACTCAGGGCGATGCTCTGGACGCCTCCGATGACCGCCGCGAGGGACTGGATAGCGGCGCGGACGATGTTGTTCTCGGGCTGCTGCGCCACCAGGGTGCTCCCGCCCGTCTGGGTGTGGGTGCGGAGCATCATCGAGCGAGGGTCACTCGCGCCGTAGCGTTCCTTGAGCATCCGCGCCCAGAGGCGGCGCAGCGTCCGGTACTTCGCAATTTCCTCGAAGAAGTTGTTGTGGGTGTTGAAGATCCAGGAGATGCGGGGGGCGAACTCGTCGATTTCGAGGCCGCGTTCGAGAGCCGCTTCGATGTAGGCGCGGGCGTTGGCGAAGGAGAATCCAATCTCCTGCGCGGCCGTCGAGCCGGCATCGCGGATGTGGTAGCCGCTGACCGAAATGGTGTTCCACTGGGGCACGTTCTTCGCGCAGTAGGCCATGATGTCGGCGGCGAGGCGCACGCTCGGCCCGGGCGGGAAGATGTAGGTGCCGCGGGCGACGTACTCCTTGAGGACGTCGTTCTGGACCGTCCCGTTGAGCTTGTCCGCGCTGACGCCCTGCTTCTCGGCGGCAGCGATGTACATCGCCAGCATCACGGCGGCGGGAGCGTTGATGGTCATGCTCGTGGACACCTTGTCCAGGGGGATGTCCTGGAAGAGCGTCTCCATGTCGTAGAGCGAATCGATGGCGACGCCGACCTGCCCGACTTCGGCGATTGCCATCGGGTCGTCCGAGTCGTAACCGAGCTGGCTTGGGAGGTCGAAGGCGACGGAGAGCCCCGTCTGGCCCTGGCTGAGCAGGTAGCGGAACTTCTGGTTGGACTCCTCGGCGGTGCCGAAGCCGGCGTACTGGCGCATGGTCCAGTAGCGGCCGCGGTACATCGTCGGCTGTACGCCGCGGGTGAAGGGGTACTCCCCGGGGAAGCCGAGGTCGCGCTCGTAGTCCAGGCCGGCGATGTCCAGCGGTGTGTAGAGGCGCTCGACCGGCTGAGAACTGGTGGCAAAGGCTTCGGCGCGCTCGGGCTGCCGCTGGAGGGTCTTCGCAAGCGGCCCCTCCTCCCAGCCGTGCAGCGAGCGGGAGAGGGCGGCGAGCGCCTCGCGCGAGAACAGCGACGGCTGTTCGGGAGTGGTTCCGGGCATACGTGTTCCTCCGAGGCGAGGTGCGGCGAACTGTGTCGTCAGTATACGAAACGGATGCGCTGCGTCCTCAGCGGGCGCTGCGGACGGCCGCGACGGCTTCGCCGATGGTGAGGACGTTCGTCTCGCCGGTCCTTCGGTCCCGGACTTCGACTCCACCCTTTTCGAGCGAGCGCGGCCCGAGCGTGAAGCGTACCGGCATGCCCAGGAGGTCCGCGTCCTTGAACTTGATCCCCGCGGAGTCTGGCCGGTCATCGACGAGCGCGGTCAGGCCCGCCTTCGCGAATTCGGCCTCCAGTTCGTTGAGGGCGGCATCGACGTGCTCCTGGTCGCCGTTGAGGACGACGACATGGACGTCGTACGGGGCGACGCTCGCCGGCCAGGTGATGCCGTTGGCATCGTGGTTGGCTTCGATGATGGCGGCGAGCATGCGTTCCACACCGATGCCGTAGCAGCCCATGACGCAGGGGTGGCGCTCGCCGGCTTCGTCCAAGTAGTTCACGCCGATGGATTCGGAGTAGAGCGTGCCGAGCTTGAAGACATGGCCCATCTCCATTCCCCGTCGAACCTGGAGTGCACTCCCGCAGGTCGCGCAGGCATCGTCGGCGCGGGCGAGGCCGATGCTGGCGACAAGGTCGGCTTTCCAGTCCCGCCCGTGGTTGGTGTTGAGGAGGTGGAACCCGTCCTCGTTTGCCCCGGCGACCAGGTTCGCGGCTTCGACGGCGGTGGGGTCGGCGACGACCTTCATGCCGGTGAGTCCCACTGCCGAGGCTGAGCCGGCGACCAGACCGAGTCGCTTCACCATTTGCTCATCCATCGGGTCGACGTCCTGGGCTTTGAGCGCGTTCTTCAGTTTGACCTCGTTGACATCGAGGTCGCCGCGGATGGCGACGAAGATCGGCTCGCCGTCGGCCTTGTAGAAGACCGCCTTCACTGTCTGGCGCTGTTCGATGCCGAGGAAGCTCGCGAGTTCGGCGATGGTCTTCTGGCCCGGCGTCGCGATGCGTTCCATCGGCAGCGGCGCTGCCGGGACTGCCGGCGGCGGCGAGAAGTCGGCTTTCTCGGCGTTTGCGGCGTAGCCGCAGCCCGGGCAGAGCAGGATTTCGTCCTCTCCGTCGTCGGTGAGGAAGACGAACTCCTGGCTCTCCTTGCCGCCGATGGCGCCGGAGTCGGCCGCGACCGGGACCACCGGGACGCCGGCGCGAGCGAAAATGCGCACGTAGGCTTCGTAGGCGGCGGCATAGGAGACGTCCAGGGCGTCCCAGCCGGCGTCGAAGCTGTAGGCGTCCTTCATGGTGAATTCGCGAAGGCGAACGAGTCCGCCCCGGGGGCGCGGCTCATCGCGGAACTTGGTTTCGATCTGGTAGAGCGTGACCGGGAGGTCCCGATAGCTCTGGATGTGGCGGGAGGCGAGGAAGCTCATACCCTCTTCGTGCGTTGGGCCGAGGACGAAGCCGCGTTCTTTGCGGTCGGCCAGGCGGAAGAGGGTCTGGCCCATGGTCTGGGCGCGGCCGGACTGCTCCCACAGCTCAATGGGGTTCAATTCCGGGAGGCGGACTTCCTGTGCGCCGATACCGTCCATCTCCTCGCGGATGATGCCCTCGAT
>CALMIW010000842.1 GCA_937864275.1 uncultured Dehalococcoidia bacterium | reverse complement strand
GATGGCCGAAGGTGCCCACATCGCCCCGGAGATGACCAGTGGCTTCACCGATTCCCGGATCTACCGCCTCAAAGGCATCCCCGCCTACGGCTTCGTGCCCTGCCTTGTCCCCCCGGAAGAGCTCGCGGGCGTCCATGGCCACAACGAGCGCATCAGCGTCGAGAACATCCGCCTCGGCATCCAGGTCCTGTTCGAAGTAGTCCGACGGCTCGTCTCGCGCTAACCGGCCAGCGCTCGCAACTCTGCCTCGAACTCGGCAAGTTGTTCCTCGTCCATCTCCGCCCACGGGTCGCCGCCCAGCTCGGCGAACCACCGCTGCGCGATCTCCCGCACGGCCGCCTCCGCGCCGCGGCCGGCGCCCGTCACGCGCGAAAGCATCGGCGATTGCGGCCGGCCCAGGTCATCCAGGGAAACGGTGCCCTGCAGGATCCCGATCGCAGAAAGTACGTGCCCGGCGGCCACCGAAGGCGCGCCGACGTAGTTCGCAACCGCGGAACTCGTCGTCAGGATTTCCGTGAGTCGAAGACGTTCCGTCACAGGATGAGCTTACGTCGCCGCCGGCATCTCCGCGGCCAGGTCCTTCGCCCGGCGCGCTCGCCCCGAAGCGACGAACTTCTCCACCGACTTCATAAACGTGTCGATTTCAGCTGGCGTCATCTCTTCCATCAAGGTCGCCAGGTACTCCCGCGTTTCCTCGCGCAGGTTCTCGGCGGCCTCGGCCACGTCGCGGCCGTACGCGCTCTCCTCGAGGAGTACCGCGCCGCGGTTCCCCGGGCCGGTTCCCCCGCGCCTCCCCCCCCGCGGGGTCGGGGCCAGATGTTGAGCCCCCGCCGGTCGTTCGGCCAGACCTCCCTGCGAATAACCCCGCCCCGTTCCAGCCGCTCCAGCAGCGCCGAGACGGACGGCCGCGTGACGTAGAGCAGGTCTGCCAGCTCGGCGTTGCTCAGCCCTTCCCGGTCCCGCAGGTGCCCGAGGAGCCGCAGCTGCGTCACCGTCAGGTTCTCGCGATCCCAGATCCGAAGCCGGATCTGGTCGAGCAGGGCGCTCGCCTGGAAGAACGTGGTCATTGCCGCGTCGAGCTCAGGGGTACGTGGAAGTTTGGTCATGATGCGGCGTGCCCCGGTCCAATCTCGGTCGCTCCGAGCCTGCATTCTCATCGCTGTGCCAGCGCCGCGCAACGCAACGGGAGACAACTTCGCCATTGCCGTTTAAACCCTCCTGCACTCCCTTAGCACCGCGCAAAGTGTTTCTGCTAGACTTCCCCACCCCAAGGAGGTTCGAATGAAGTTCGGGATCTTTTACGAACACCAGCTACCGCGACCCTGGACCGACGGCGAAGAGCTGAAGCTCTTCCAGGACGCCCTCGACCAGGTCGAGCTCGCCGACAAGCTCGGCATCGAGTACGCATGGGAAGTCGAACACCACTTCCTCGAGGAATACAGCCACTCCTCCTGCCCGGAAGTCTTCCTTGCCGCCGCCAGCCAGCGCACGAAGAACATCCGCCTGGGCCACGGCATTAAGCTCATGCCCCCCGGCTACAACGCCCCCGCCCGCATCGCCGAGGAGATCGCCACTCTCGACCTCGTATCGAACGGCCGCGTGGAGTTTGGCACCGGCGAATCTGCCTCCCGCGCCGAGCTCGAAGGCTTCAACATCAACCCCATGGAACGACGCGCCATGTGGCGCGAGACCGTCGAGCAGGTCTGCAACATGCTCGCCATGGACCCCTACCCGGGCTACCAGGGCAAGTACTTCTCCATGCCCGTCCGCAACATCGTCCCGAAGCCGGTCCAGAAGCCGCATCCGCCGCTCTGGGTCGCCTGTTCGAACCGCGATACCATCCACCTCGCCGCTCAGCTTGGCATCGGCGCCCTCACCTTCGCCTTCGTCGACCCGGAAGAAGCCAAGCACTGGGTGACCGACTATTACGAGACGTTCAAGAACGAGGGCGTGCCGATCGGCCACACCGTGAACCCCAACGTCGCGATGGTCACCAGCTTCTCCTGCCACCCGGACGCCGAAGAAGCCTTCCGCCGCGGCTTCGATGGTTTCAAGTTCTTCCAGTTCGGCCTCGGCCACCACTACGCCTTCGGCAATCACAAGCCGGGCCGCACCGATATCTGGAAGCAGTACGAAGCCGTGAAGGCCGCCATGGGCGCCGAATCGCTCGACTTCCTCGGCGGCGGCGGCGACGGCATCGGCACCCCGGACCAGCTGCGAAAGCACCTTCGCAAGTTCTCCGATGCAGGCGTCGACCAGACCGTCTTTATCCAGCAGGGCGGCAAGAACAAGCACGAACACATCTGCGAATCGCTCGAACTCTTCGCGAAGGACGTCCAGCCCGAGTTCAAGGCCGAGATCGAAGCCCGCGAGAAGCGCAAAGCCGCTGAGCTCGCCCCGTACACCGGGAAGGCCTTCCAGCGGAAGCAGTGGGTGAAGGACCTCGCCGACGACGGGATCCAGTCCTACCCCGCCTACGGCGCGATGGTCGCCCAGATCGACCCATCGACCCTCGACGACACCGCCCGCACCCGCATGGAGCGCTGGACCAAGATGCGCGCCGTCCTCAAGGAAATGGAAGAGAAGGAGAAGGCCGGCACGCGCTAACCCGCCGCTCGCCCCAACCTACACGTACACCAAGACAGAGAGGCCCGGGAGTCTTCCCGGGCCTCTCTCTGTTATCTCGCCCGTCAGGAAACGGCGAACTCGTCGAGCACGTTGGAGAACGCCATGATGCCGGGCGCGTAAGCGCCGTTCTGGCGGATCAGTTCGCCGTTCGGCTGGCCCTCGTTGTTGTAGTACCCGGGCGTGCAGTTCTCGAGGAACGAGATGTTCGCCATCGACGCCCGGATGACGGTGTCCACCCAGGCATCTTCCGCCTCCTGCCCGACGTCGACCGTGTCCGCCCCGCGTTCAATCGTGTTCTCGATGACGTAGGCG
>CALMIW010000841.1 GCA_937864275.1 uncultured Dehalococcoidia bacterium | reverse complement strand
CTGTTCGCGGGAGTGCTGGCGACACTCGAACTGGAGCCGCCGGACTACGACTGGCGGTCGTTCCCATAGGTTCGGGCCGGCGGGCCGCGTCCGGCTGAGGGGCTAGATATCCAGGTTTTTGACGTTGGCGGCGTTCGCCTGGATGAAGCGGCGGCGGTGGCTCACCTCGTCGCCCATCAGTTCGTAGAAGAGCGAATCGGCGGCGGCGGCATCGTGCACGGCCACCTGGAGGAGGACGCGGTTGTCGGGCTTCATCGTGGTCTCCCAGAGCTGCTCGGCATTCATTTCGCCAAGGCCCTTGAAGCGCTGCACGTTCAGGTTCGCGCGCCGGGTCGTCTTCTTGTACTCCTCGAGCGCCGCATCGTTGTAGAAGTAGCGAATGTCCTTGCCCTGCTGGATGCGGTAGAGCGGCGGCTGCGCGATGTACAGGTAGCCGCCGTCGATGAGTTCCGGCATGTTCCGGAAGAAGAAGGTCAGGAGCAGTGTCCGGATGTGGGCGCCGTCGACGTCCGCGTCGGTCATGATCACGACCTTGTGGTAGCGCAGCTTCGCGACGTCGAACGTTTCGCGGATGCCGGTACCGAGGGCGGAGATGACGAGGCGGATGGCCTCGTGGCCGAGCATCTTGTCGGGACGGGCTTTCTCGACGTTCAGGATCTTGCCGAAGAGCGGGAGGATCGCCTGGTACTTGCGGTCGCGCCCCTGTTTGGCGGAGCCGCCTGCGGAGTCGCCCTCGACGATGAAGATCTCGGATTCTTCCGGGTCGCGGCTGGAGCAGTCGGCGAGTTTGCCGGGGAGGGTGCCGCTTTCGAGCGCGCTCTTGCGCTGGACGAGGTCGCGCGCTTTGCGGGCGGCCTCGCGGGCGCGGCTGGCCACGAGACATTTGTCGATGATCTTGCGGCCGTCGTTGGGGTTCTCTTCGAGGTACTGGGCGAGCGCCTCGGCGACGACGGTCTGGACCTGGCCGGTGACTTCGGGGTTGCCCAGGCGCGTCTTCGTCTGGCCTTCGAACTGCGGCTCGGGGAGTTTCACCGAGATGACCGCCACGAGGCCTTCGCGGACGTCGTCGCCCGTCAGGTTCGGGTCGTTGTCCTTGAGGATCTTCGCCTTGCGCGCCCAGTCGTTGAGGACGCGGGTGAGCGCCTGTCGGAAGCCGGTCATGTGGCTGCCGCCGTCGATCGTGTTGATCGAGTTGGCGAAGGTGTAGACGGTTTCGTTGTAGCCATCGTTGTACTGGATGGCGAACTCGATGACGTTGCCGTCGATTTCCCGGTCGGCATAGATGGGGTCGAAATTGAGGGCGTCGCGATCGTGGTTCACGTGGCGGACGAAGCTTTTGATGCCGCCTTCGAAGTAGTAGTTCACTTCGCGCCCGTCGCGCTGATCGAGCAGGCGGAACCAGACCTTCTTGGTGAGGAAGGCGTAGAGGCGCAGGCGCTCGGCTTCGATCTTGAAGTCGAAGTCGACGCTTTCGAAGATGGAGGAATCGGGTTTGAAGCTGATCGTGGAGCCGGACTTGCGCGGCGCGCTGAGCTTGTGTGCGGTGAGCTCGTTCTGGGGGGCGCCCTTGGCGTAGTCCTGGCGGAAGACCTTGCCGGCCTTGTCGGCGCCCTGGACCTCGGGGTCCGGCACGACTTCGACCCACATCTTTTCGGAGAGGGCGTTGACGACGCTGGCGCCGACGCCGTGGAGGCCGCCGGAGACCTTGTAGCCGCCGCCGCCGAACTTGCCGCCGGCGTGGAGGACGGTCATGACGGTTTCGACGGCGCTCTTGCCGGTCTGCTTCTGGATATCGACGGGGATGCCGCGGCCGTTGTCGATGACTGTGCACCAGCCGTCGGCGCCGATGATCACTTCGACGCGGTCGCAGTAGCCGGCCATCGCTTCGTCGACGGCGTTGTCGACGAGTTCTTTGATGAGGTGGTGGAGACCGGACTTATCGGTCGTGCCGATGTACATGCCGGGGCGCCGGCGGACGGCTTCGAGGCCTTCCAGCACCTGGATGTTGTCGGCGGTGTATGAAGAAGAAGGAGCTGCAGGTGTAGTCATAAAGTGACGCTACGAACCTCGTGCGCGCCCCCGTGTGGGGGTAGGGGCAAATCGCTAGAGTACCTTCACAGTTTAGCATGAAGCCTCCCTCCAGGCGAACTTTCGGGGCATCGCCTGGCCCGTTGTGCTGGCCCCTTTGGGGTGGCGCGCCGTACGCTCGATCGCGTGCCCTACAAAGCTCCCGGAAGCGGCCGAGAAGGCTCCTGCATCTTCTTGATCCAGGCCGATGGATCGATCCTCCTCCAGCAGCGGAGCGACGACGTGGCCCCGGCCGGCATCGGCCGCTGGGCGCCGCCCGGCGGTGGGCGCGAAGGCGGCGAAACCCCGCGCGAGACGGCCCTCAGGGAGTTCGCGGAAGAGACGGGCGTCCAACTCGAGCGGCTGCGATTTCTCGAAACGGTGACCCCGGCCGAAGTGCCGGAGTTGTTGCCGTCCTGCCTCCACGTCTTCTTCGCCGACGACCAGGTGCCTCGCTCGCGCATCGAGGTCAACGAGGGGCTCGACTTCCAGTACCACCACCCGGACGGCTTCGCCACCCTGAAAATGAACCCAGGCACGCGCCACCTTCTCGCGCGGTTCATCGCGACCGATGCCTACCGGGGCACCGTCTCGATGCTGCGCCCGCGCAAGGATGGGGTGGGTGTCGTCGTGCTGGACCGCTGGGGCAGGGCGCTGTTGCAGCTGCGCGACGCCGACCTGCCGCCGGACCACTATCCCAACCAGTGGTCCATCCCCGGCGGGATCCTCGAACCGGGAGAAGCCCCGGACGCCTGCGCCTTCCGGGAATTCGAAGAGGAGACGGGCGTCCTCCTCGAAGACCTGAAGTTCTACCGGATGTTCCGAAAGGACCCGGACTTCCCGACCTCGATCACCGACGCCTACCACATCTATTACGGCGACCCGGACCTGGACGAGGCGGAGATCGAGGTCAACGAGGGCCAGGCGTTCCGCTACTTCGCGCCTTCGGAGCTGGCCTCGATCGAGATGCCGGTCCACGCCCGGACCATCCTGGAAGGGTTCTTCGAGAGCGCCGACTACCGCCGCCTGTTCCATTGAGGTTGCCGGCGGGACGTTACTCGAGGCGGCGCATCGAGGGGACGAAGATGGCGATCAGCGCCATCGCGACGACGAGCAGCGCGGCGAGGCCGCCGATGGCCAGCTGCGGCCCGAGCACTTCGGCGAGCAGGGAAACGAAGAAGGTGCCGACCTGGACCAGGCTGAACTGCATGAACCAGACGGATTGGACTCGCCCGCGGTACTCCTCGGCGGAGTAGCTCTGCACCAGGACCTGGCCGATCGCCATGCGCCCCGCCTGGGCCGCCCCGATGAGGATCATGATCGGGAGGGTGATCCAGTAGTTCGTCGAGATGGCGAAGGCCGTGATGCTCACTCCGAGCAGCGCACCCCAGAAGATCATCATCTTGCCGCGGCCCCGCGAGGCCGACGAGGCGATGAAGATCGACCCCCCGACAGCGCCGACGCCCTGGATGCTCTGGAGCATGCCCTGTTCGAACGCGCCCTTGTCGAGGACGTCTTTCACGAAACCCGCGAGGAGCATGGTGTAGGGCATCGCGACGACGACGATGAGGAAGTTCCACGGGCCGCCCTCGGGGATGCCCGGGCCGGTGGCGACGTAGCCCCTGCCGTCTTTCAGGCCCTTGAATCCGCTGGCGCCGCGCCGGCCGCCGCTGCGGGCGCGCGCGGCTGCCTGGCCGGCCTCGCTCTGGGCGAAGCCGTACAGCGGCTTCTTCGGCAGGCGCATAGTGAAGGTCATCGCGAAGAAGTACATCGCCGCCATGAGGGCGAAGACGGCGCCCGGGCTGAGGGCAGCGATAAGGAAGCCGGCGATGCCAGGGCCAACGAGCTGCATGAACGTCTGGCCGGAGGAGTTGATGCCGATGGAGTTCATCAGCCGGTCCCGCGGGACGAGGTCGGAGATCATCGATTGGCGCGAGGGCATCATGATCGAGTTGACCCCGCCCTGGAGGAACGAGCTGAGAAAGAGGTGCCAGAACTCCAGCTCGAACCCGAGCCAGCCCACGGCGAGCATGGCGAGGACCGCCGCGTTCAGCACGTTGTAGAACTGCGCCGCCTGGATGACCGTCTTCTTGGGCGCGCGGTCGGCAATCAGGCCGCCGATTGGCGAGAAGATGATCCCCGGGACGGCGTTCGCCAGGGCCATGGTACCGAGCGCCGCGAACGAGCCGGTGATGTGGAACACCAGCCAGCTGCGGACGACAAGCTGCATCTGCATCGAGCCGAACTGGAGCATGTTGCCGAAGAAGAGGTTGCGGAAGTGCCGGTCATCGAGGACGGCACCGAAGGTGCGCCGGACCCAACCCGCGGGGCCGGGCACGGCAACGCCGCCGGACGGACCAGAGTCCGCCGGCTCAGGCGTCTCTGATGGGAGAGGTCCGGCCATTCGCGAAACCGTAGGAGGGATGTGTGGGGACGGCGGAGTTGCGCCCCTCGGCGGCACTGTCCTCAGAATTCTTATACGCGGTTCGGGCCTACCCGCCACAGCCGGGCCTGTGCCGCCGGGAACTCGCTACTATGCACGCATGCCAGAAAGCACCCTGACAATCCTGGGCCTCGTCGCGGTCGTGATCCTCGTCGCCGCGAACGGGCTCTTCGTCGCTACGGAGTTCGCCTACGTGGCGGTGCGCCGCAGCCGCGTCGAGCAGTTGGCCGCCGGCGGGCAGTCGCGAGCGAAGCTCCTTCTCGCCTCGCTCCACGATCTGGACAACTACATCGCCGCGACGCAGCTGGGGATCACGATGTCCAGCCTCGCGCTCGGCTGGGTCGGCGAACCGGCCCTGGCTCACCTCATCGAGCCGCCGGTGGAGTCGGTCGTCGGCAGCTGGGCATCGACCACGGTCTCTCACACCGTGTCGGTGGCATTCGCGTTCACGGTGATCACGACGATGCACATCGTCCTCGGTGAACTGGCACCGAAGACGCTCGCGCTACAGCGCTCCGAGGCTACGGCACTCTGGGTGGCCGCGCCGATCGCCATCTTCAACCGCGTCTTCCGGCCGTTCATCTGGGTGATGAACGCGGCCGGCCGCGCGGTCGTC
The DNA here is from genome assembly GCA_937864275.1 of uncultured Dehalococcoidia bacterium. Taxonomy (GTDB): domain Bacteria; phylum Chloroflexota; class Dehalococcoidia; order Tepidiformales; family Tepidiformaceae; genus Amarobacter. The sequence continues at coordinate 875 of CALMIW010000841.1, read as the reverse complement.
TCACCCTTCGGCATCCGCCCGGCCTCCGAACACGAGGGCAACCTCGCGCCGGAAGAGCTCGAACTGGTGATCCAGGCGAGCGCCCGGGCAGGACTGCTCTCCACCTCCGAGCTCATGCTGGCCCGGCGCGCGCTCGAGTTCAGCGCTATCCAGGCGGACCAGATCATGGTCCCGCGCACGGAAGTCGCCGCGATCGATGCGACCAGTTCGCTGGAGGAAATCCTGGCGATGGTGGAACAGCGCGAACACACCCGCTACCCGGTGTTCGAGGAGGACCTCGACCACATCCTCGGCGTGCTCGACGCGAAGGACTTGCTGAAGCTGCTCCGCAGCGGCAGCAGCGACTGGCGCTCGCTGGTCGAGCCGGCGGTCGCCATCCCCGAGTCGGTGAGCGTCGAAGTCGCCGTCCAGGCGATGCGCGCCAGGCAGGTCCAGATCGTCGTCCTCGTCGACGAGCACGGGGGCACCAGCGGGATCCTCACGGCGGATGAGGTGCTCTACCGGCTGCTTGGCCGCTGGCTCGGCGGCGGGCGCCAGCAGGGCGAGACCGTGCGGGCGCTTGCCGCCGGGAACCTCCTCGTCAGCGGCCTCGCCCTTATCTCCGACGTCGAAGACGCGACCGGCGCCGAGCTAAGCAGCGAGGACTACGACACCATCGGCGGGTTCATCATGCACCGGCTCGGCCGCATCCCACGTGTTGGCGACCGCCTCGAGGTGACCGGCTACCAGTTCCGCGTTATGGCCATGGACGGCCGCCGCGTGGACCGCGTCCTGGTGGTGAAACACCAGCCGAAGCCAGCCGTACAGTAGACGCGAGACGCGAGACGCGAGACGCGAGACGCGAGACGCGAGACGCGGGCGGGTGCCCGAGGGCC
>CALMIW010000840.1 GCA_937864275.1 uncultured Dehalococcoidia bacterium | reverse complement strand
ACCCTCGTGGGAACTACATCTAGCGGGCGTCGGCCGCGTCCCTGCGCGGCCACGCCGCCACCACCATGAGGGCGGCGCCGAGGATCAGGAGGAGCGTCCCCTCGCCCGGGTAGACGTCGTCTTCCAGCTTCTTGGCGAACACGTAGGCCAGCCAGGAGGGGCAGTAGAGCGAGATGGCTGCGGCAACCCGGAGTGCCCAGTTGCGCCAGCTTCCCGCCCCCGGCGCCACTGCCGCGACGAGAACCACCAGCACCGCCGCGGCGGCGAACGGCACCAGCGCCGACCCGAGGAAGTTCCCGTCAGTCAGCGCCCAGCCGTCCCCGAGGAACAGCCTCGCCGACCCGGCAGTGGCGTGCGCGTCGGAGACGCCCCAGCGCATCACCGGCACGAGCATCGATACCGCGAAGAGCAGGCCGCCCGCCAGTGCCAGCGTCGTGGGCCGCGTCCAATGATTGGGCGTCACGCCCTCAATTCTCGCGAATGCACCGTTGAGCAAGGGTGAAGCCGCGTCTACGCCGCCGCCAGCCACTGCCGCGCGGCATCGAGATCGGAGAACACCGCCGCCGACACGCCCTCGTTCACGTGCGCCAGGAGGAACACCTGCCGGCTCAGCCCGAACAGCACCGGTCTCGGGGCGTACACCGCCACGAGGAAGCCCAGCGCCTCGACTCTCCGCGCCTGGTCGGCAAGCGTGTAGGTATCCGCCACAACCTCGGTCACTGCTTCGCAATTGAGCAGGACCTTCCGTTGCCCGGCACGTCCCGGGGCTGCCTTCTCGACGGTGACCAGGGATTCGATCACACCTTCGAGCCGGACCTCCAGGTAGTCCGAATGCTCACGCAACTGGTACGGCAACAGCCCCTCCCCAACCACACGGAGCCCGCCCACGCGCCGCTATGCCACCCATGGTTACAGATACATAATCTACGTGCTGTGAAATCTTTCACATATCAGCCGCGCGGTCGCCCATGCCCAAACAGCACCTGGGCCACCCGCCGGATCTGGATCTCCTCCGAGCCTTCCGTGATCCGGTACCGCCGGTGGTGCCGGTAGATGTGCTCGAACGGCATATGCCGCGTGTATCCGATGCCGCCGTGCACCTGGATCGCCTGGTCTGCCGCGTTGCACACCAGCCGGTTCGCCCGGTAGTTGCACATCGCCACCTTGTCGCTGATCTCCATGTGATGCGTCGAATCGAGCTCGTGCGCCGTCTTGTACACGAGGTTCCGCACCATTTCGCACTCGGTCTGCAGTTCCGCCAGCGGCCACTGGATAGCCTGCCGCGTCGAAAGCGGCTGCCCGAAGGTGATGCGCTTGTTCGCGTACTTCACCGACTCGTTGATGCAGTACTGCGCCGCGCCAACCCCGGAGGCCGCCTGCCGGATCCGGTTCTCGTGGGTGAACGTGTTGGCCAGCGCCAGCCCGTCCCCCTCTTCGCCCAGCATCGCGTCGGCCGTCACGCGCACGTCCTTCAGCGTCACCTCCGCGTGGTCCGAAGGCATGTTGAGCGTCCACCACATGAAGTCCACCGAGAACCCTTCAGACTTCACCGGGACGATGAAGCAGCTGATCCCTTTCGGCTTGCCCTCTTCGCCGGAAGTCCGCGCGAACACCAGGTCGTGCGTCGCGTTGTGCAGGCCGCTGTTGAACCGCTTCTGTCCGTTGATAACCCAGTCGTCGCCATCGCGGATGGCCCGCGTCTCCAGCCAGCTCGCGTCGCTCCCGTGGTCCGGCTCGGTCAGGCCGAACGCCACCCGCGTCTCGCCCGTGAACATCCCGTCGAGGAACTGCTTCTTCTGCGCTTCCGTCCCATAGCGCTCCCACATCTTCACCGTCGGGAAATTGCCGACCACCGAAGACTCGTTCTGGAGGTCGTTGTGCAGTCCCAGGCCCTTGGCGGCCAGGTGCTCGCGAATGATCGCCATCCCCAGGTTCGTCCCGTCCTTGCCGCCGTACTTCGCCGGCAGGGCATAGCGCAGGAAGCCCGCCCGGTCCGCCCGGCGCCGCATCTCCGCAAGCAGTTCCTCCCAGTCGTGCCGCGGCGTCC
>CALMIW010000839.1 GCA_937864275.1 uncultured Dehalococcoidia bacterium | reverse complement strand
CACACAGCAGGGACAAATCCGCCCAAAGACTGAGTTTTGGCGCCTGCCCGGCCGCGCCGCTGCCCGGCGCCCGCAGATTGGGGCGCTAGCCGCTCCCGCCGTACACTCGTTCGATGCAACAGAACCCACGGCATCTCCTCTCCTCGGCCGATATCACCGCCGAAGAGACTCGCTTCCTGCTGGACCTCGCGGTGACGCTCAAAAAGCGTCCTCAGCCTGTGCTCGCGAACCGTCAGCTTGCCTTGTTGTTCGAGAAGCCGTCGTTGCGTACACGTGTCAGCTTCCAGGTGGCAATGCGCCACCTCGGCGGCGAGACCATCTACCTCGCCCCCCAGGAAGTCGGCTTGGGCGAGCGCGAGGCGATCAAGGATGTCTCCCGCGTGCTCAGCCGCTACGTGGATATCGTGGCCGTGCGCACCTTCGGCCAGGAGATCGTAGAGGAGTACGCCGAGTTCTCCGGCATCCCCGTCATCAACGCGCTCACCAATGAGGAACACCCCTGCCAGGCCCTGGCCGACCTCCTCACCCTGAAGGAGAAGGTCGGCGACCTCAAGGGCTTCTCGATCGCCTACATCGGCGATGGCAACAACGTCGCCAGCAGCCTCGCCCTCACGGCGACGGCCCTGGGGATGGACGTCCGCATCGCGGCGCCGAAGGGCTACAGCCTCCCAGAATCCGTCATCTCGGAGTCGAGCGCCCGTGCGGCGGCGAGCGGCGGGCAGCTGACCCCGGTCAACGACCCCGCCGCGGCCGCGGCAGGCGCCCAGTCCGTCTACACGGATGTCTGGACCTCGATGGGCCAGGAGCGTGAAGCCGAACGGCGCCGCATCGCCTTCACCGGCTACCAGCTGAACACGGAATTGATGAGCAAGGCTGCGCCGGGAGCGTTCGTGATGCACGACCTCCCGGCGCACCGTGGCGACGAGATCACCGATGAAGCGATGGAGAGCAAGGAGTCGATCATCTTCGACCAGGCGGAGAACCGCGTCTGGGCCCAGGCTGCCGTGGCGACGTTCTTGCTCGGCGCGGCTGGAGACGTGAGCTGAACGGCGGCTGATCCCGCGGGCCGTTTACAATGCGGGCCGGTGCTGACGCCCATCTGATTCGCTATGCCCGACACACAACACCTCCGCGAGGTGCTCTCACAGTTCGACTGGACGAGCGCGATCGACATCCTGTTGATCGCGGCGGTCATCTTCACGCTCCTCCGGCTCATGAGCGGGACGCGCGTGATGACGCAGCTGCGCGGAATGCTCGCGCTCTTCCTCGTCTTTGTGGTATTGGGCCGGGCACTGGACCTGACGGTCATCAACTTCCTTGTCGAGAACTCCGTGACGGCACTGCTCATTGGCGCCGCCATCATCTTCCAGCCGGAGTTCCGGCGCGCCCTGGACCGCCTTGGCCGCACCGGCATCAGCGGCTGGTTCACCCCCGCCAAGTACGACGAGGTGATCGACTCCGTTGTGAAGGCCGCCGGGCGCATGTCGGCCGAAAAGCACGGCGGCCTCTTCGTCCTCGAGCGTGAGACCGGCCTGCAAGACGTCATCGAGACGGGCGTCCCGGTCGATGCGAAGGTCTCGCCCGAACTGCTGGCGGGCATCTTCTACCCGAACTCGCCGCTCCACGACATGGCGGTCGTCCTGCGCGATGAGCGCGTCGTCGCGGCGGGGTGCATCCTGCCGCTTGCGAACGAGCTGCCCGCCTTCGAGCGGAATCTCGGCACGCGCCACCGCGCCGCAATCGGCATCACCGAGGCCACCGATGCGCTTACGGTCGTCGTCAGCGAAGAGACCGGCGATATCAGCGTCGCCCTCCACGGCCGCCTGACGCACGTCCCCGATGAGCGCCGCCTGAAGGCTGTCCTCGAATGGGTGCTCGAACCGGGCTCCGCCGCCAACAACCGCAACGGGACTCCGCCGGTATGAGTGCGCAGAACCGTGCCGAGAACGGCCAGGTCTCGCTTCCCACCGCTATCGGGCGGGTGGCGCGCGGTTCGATTGCGAGCCTCTACCAGCACTGGGCGCTGACGCTCTTCAGCCTCGTCGCCGCCTTCGCCATCTGGTTCGTAATCCAGGACGTCGAGAACCCGCGGGTGAGCGCGGCCTACCCGGCCGAGGGGGCGCCGCCTTCCATCCTCGTCCAGGCGATCAACGCGGACCGCCTCATCCCCAACGACGAGTACCGCGTCTCAGTCGAAGTCGAGGGCCGCGAAGGCGACCTCGCCTCACTCGCCGACGAGGACTTCGAGGCCACCATCGACGTGAAGGACATTCCCGCCAACACACCAACGGAAGTGGTGGTCCGTGTCACTTCGAAGCGCGACGGGGTCAAGGTCCTCGCCGTGCACCCGGCGACGGTCTCGGTTACGGTGGAACCACTGGTCGAAGCGGAATTGGAAGTTCGCTTGAACACATCGGGCCAGCTGGCCGCCGGGTTCGAAGTCACCGACCAGAAGATCGAGCCCCTCACGGTGAAGGTGAGCGGGTTGCAGGATCGCATCGACAACGTGGTTTCCGTGGACCTGGACGTG
>CALMIW010000838.1 GCA_937864275.1 uncultured Dehalococcoidia bacterium | reverse complement strand
ATGGGGATACGCGATCCGTCGGCGCAGCCGGGGTCGAACGTCGACCGTGGGGCGGCGATGTAGAAGGGAACCCCGTGGCGCGCCTCCACCGCCGCGAGGCCGTAGGTGCCCACCTTGTTCGCCGTGTCGCCGTTCATGGCGATGCGGTCGGCGCCGGTGATCACCGCCTGCACGCGGCCGGAAGCGATCAGCGAGGCCGCCGCCGTGTCGGGCAGCAGGCTCGCGGGGATCCCGGCACGCTTCAGTTCCCACGCCGTCAACCGGGCGCCCTGCAGCAGCGGCCGTGTCTCGGTCGCATAGCAGTGCGAGAGCCTGCCCCGCGCCCAGGCCGTGACCACGACGCCGAGCGCCGTCCCGATCCCGCCCGTCGCGAGAGCGCCCGTGTTGCAGTGCGTGAGCACGGCCGCGCCATCCGGGAGCAGTTCGGCGCCCCAGTGGCCCAGCGCGACATCCTCGGAGATACGCCGCGCCAGGTACTCCCGCGCGAACTCCCAGAGCGCCTCGCGCCGCTGACCCTCCGGGATGCCGCGCACCGCCGAAACGGCCTTCTGCGCGCCGGTCGCGAGCTCGACCGCGGTCGGGCGAGTCGCGCCCACCCGGGCGGCGGCGGCGTCCAGCGCCGCGTCCGAAGTCCCCGTCGTTTCGGCTGCCACCGCCATCGCCCCGGCCCCGGCGAGGCCGAGCAACGGAGCGCCGCGGACCCGCAGCGCGGCCACGGCTTCGCAGATGGCGTCGAGGTCGCCGAGGTCGAGCCAGCGCTCTTCGCCCGGCAGGCGCGTCTGGTCGAGCACGCGCAGGACCGGGGGCGCGAACGCGATGGGTGCGAATGGTTCCACGGAGGAGAGTCTAGCCCGCGCTCCCGTTCGGGGCCGCCGAACGGATCGACTCCTCCAACCGGTGCAGACTGTCGTGCAGCAGGTTCCGGCGCCCCGAATCGACGCCTTTGAGGACGTCGCAGACGTGCTCCGAGAGCGTCGCCGACATCGCGTCGACGAGGCTCCGCCCGCTCGCGGTCAGTTCGAGCCGCACGGCGCGGCGGTCGCCCAGGTCGCGGCACCGGGCGACGTGCCCGGCACGCTCCAGCCGGTCCAGCACACCCGTGACTGTCTGCGATTGCTGCGAAAGGTGGTCGGCGACCAGGTGTGGCTGCGGCCGGTCGAACGAATCGATGGCGAGCAGGGTGACCGCCTGGACAAAGGTGACGTCGTGGTCGCGCATGAGCCGCTGGTCGAGTTCGCGGACGGCGGCGTTCGTGGTCCGGTAGAGCCCGGTAACCAGGGCGAGGTCGCTGATGGGGTCGGCGCTCATGCGCCTAACCGTAGCACCAGCGGACCGTCCGAAGCGGGTAATCGGCTACTTGCAGACCGATCTGTAACGAAGTTGAAAGGGTCGGCCCCCTCTTACCGGCCGCGCGGTTCACGCGTAGCGAAGCAGGCTCGCCACCGGGTATCCGCCGAGCCGGCGCCGCCCATCGAGCGCTTCGAGCTCGATCGCGAACGCGAACCCGGCGACCACGCCCCCGACCATCTCCACGAGTTTCGCCGCCGCCAGCGCGGTCCCGCCGGTCGCCAGCAGGTCGTCGACGATCAGCGCGCGCGTCCCTGGAGCCATGGCGTCCTCGTGGATATCGAGCCTGCTCTGCCCGTACTCCAGCGAGTACTCCACCGACATCCTCGCGGCAGGCAACTTCCCGGGCTTGCGCACGGGCACGAAGGGCAGGTTCAGCCGGTCGGCGATCGGCACCCCGAAGATGAACCCGCGCGATTCGATGCCGACAATGCATCCCGGCTCGGCTGCCCGTGCAAGCTCCGTCATGCCCGCCAGCGCCGCCTGCAGACCTTCGGCGTCCGCGAGAAGCGGCGTGATGTCGCGAAAGAGGATGCCGGGCTGGGGGAAATCGGGGATGTCGCGGATGAGAGACTTCAGTTCCACCCGCCGATTCTAGCGCGCCGCGCGCCCGAAGCGGCCCCGTCCCCGGGCTTCTCGGGCCGGGGCCGGGGCACTATGGGTTCAGGCGACGAAGCCGAGCGGTTCCCACCGCGCGCCGAGCAGTTCTTCGCTCGGCACACCCAGCCACCGGTCGATGACCGTGGCGTACACCCGCCGGAAGTCCGTCGTGTAGGGCACGTTTCCGTTGTCCACGAGCGCGGCCAGGTTCGGCGCGTCGCCATACAGGCCGCGCGTCACGCCCTTACCGAGCGCGAACAGCACGCTCCCGGCCCCGTGGTCGGTCCCGCCGTTCGCGTTCTGCTGCACGCGCCGTCCGAACTCGCTCCAGGTCAAGACCAGCACGTCATCGGCTTTCCCGTGCGCTTCCAGGTCCTGGTAGAAGGCCGTCAGGCCGGCGTCGAGCGTCGCCATCAGCCCCGCGTGCTCGTCGAGTTCGTTGTTGTGCGTGTCGAATCCCCCCAGGGTGATGTGCCCGACCCGCATTCCCAGGTCACCCACGATCGCTTCCGCCAGCACCGAGAGCCCGGAGCCGAAGGACGAGTCCGGGTATTGCACTGCCGGGGTGTAGTTCGCCGCCACGTCCTTCAGCATCTGGGAGCTCGAAATCGCCGTCTCGACGGTCGTCTCCAGGAGGACGCCGTACGGCGAAGAGCTCGGGTACTGCTCGTACAGCTTCAGCATCGTGGCCGTGCGTGCGTGCGTCGTCTCCATCACGCGGCCGCCCACCTTCACCCCGTAATCTTCCGGATTCCGCACCGAAGGCACCGGGATCGTCGGCGTGCGCATCTCAGCCGGCGTCGAACTCCCGATGTTGAACCCGAGGAACGGGTCGTGCTCGGCGCTTTCGAGCTTCTCGAGCGTGCGTCCCAGCCAGCCATTGTCCAGCTCCAGCTTCGGGTCGCCGGCCTGCCAGATGGCCATCGACTTGAAGTGGCTGTAGTTCTGCCCCGGATACCCGACTCCGCGGACGACGGCCAGCTTCCCCGAATCCCAGAAGCCCTTCAACCCCACAAGCTCCGGGTGCAGCCCGAAGCCCTGCTCCAGGGGCAGGAGGTCGCTCTCCGGCAGCGCCAGCGTGCTCCGGCTCGATCGGTACGTGGCGTCCGTATACGGGACCACCGTGTTCAGTCCGTCGTTCCCTCCGGCGAGCTGTACGAGGACCAGGATCTTCTTGTTGTTCGGGTCGGCGACATACGCGCCGTTCTGGGCGGCGAACGCGACCGCGCCCTTCAAGAGCGACTGGGCCGTGGTGCCGATACTGACGAGGGCGACGCCGCCCTTCACGAAATCTCTGCGCGAAAGCATGGCGCTTCTCCTAAACGAGCTGGTATTCGGGGCTGGCCAGGACGAGGTAGGCGACTGCCGCCGCCCGCTCCTGGGGGTTGGAAATGGTTCGAGCGTACGAAGCGATCGACTCGCGCGCCTCGTCCGCGATGGCGCCGTCGACAAGCCTGCGAAGAGCTTCGTCCACGGTCGCCTCGGCCGTCGGCTGGTTCATGAGCGCCGGGATCGCCATCGCCCGGTTCCGCGGAAAGAGCGTCGCATCCAGGAAGTTCACCCGGCCAAAGACCGTCCCCGAGGAGAGCCAAGTCTCCCCGCCCGGCCATCCCGCCACGCTCGGCGGCTCGTAGAGCCGCTGGTCCATGCCGGCGGCACTCTGTTCCACCGAAATCCAGTCGGTTTCGAGCTCGAGTGCGCGCACTGCACCCACCATGAACTCGATCGGACTCCGAACGAGCGACCGGTAGGCGCGTTTCGAGTAGAACTCGTCGCTCGTGAGGATCGCGCGGACGACGGCCTTCACGCTGTGGTTCGAGCTGTTCCACACCTCCACCAGCCGGTCGACCGTCTCGCTGTCGGGGTTGCGGTAGGCGAGTTCGCTGAACAGCCGCCGGGTGATGAACCGCCCCGTCGCGGGCTGCTCCATGATGATCGCGACGATGTCCTC
>CALMIW010000837.1 GCA_937864275.1 uncultured Dehalococcoidia bacterium | reverse complement strand
AGTAGGCACCTTCGAGGCCGGCGAACACCGCGACCCCGGCGCCAAGGAACGGCCCGACGAAATTGCCCACCCGGTTGATGCCCCCGAGCGTGCTGAGCGCGCGGCCGCGGAGATGGACCGGCATGAGGTCGGTGACGTAGCTGAGGCGGGCGAGCAGCCAGATGGACCAGCCGCAGCCCATGAGGAAGGTGAACGCGGCGAACGCCCAGACGCCGGGTGCGAACGCCGAGCCGAGCAGGGAGAGGATGACGATGCCGGTGGCGCCGACCATGGCGCGCTGTTCGCCGAACCTGGAAATGAGCCAGCCGGCGGGGATATCGAAGGCGAGGACGCCGATGCCGCGGAGGGCGACGATGAACCCGGCGAGGGCGACAGAAGCGCCCTCATCGCGCGCGGCGAGGGCGACGATGGGGATGACCGCGCCGTGGCCGACGGCGAAGAGGAACGTCGGCACGTAGACGGACAGCCCCAGCGAGCGCAGGGTGGCGCCATTCGAATCCGGGGAGGACATGTCCCGCCATCGTACGCGCGGGCGGGAATCAGGGAAGGGCGATGGTTGCGACCGAACCGCCGTGAGACTCGATGTGGGAGCGGAGCAGGCGGGCAGCCTGGCCGCCTGCCTGGAAGAGGAAGCGGACGGAAGGCCCGGGGGCATCGCGCGTGTCGTTCACGATACCTGTGAACGCCTCCCAGGCTGACTCGGTGTCGTCGGCGAAGAGCGACTCCGCCCCGGCGACGAGGCCGACAATCGCGCTGGTGGGTATCCAGTACTGGCGAATGCACTCTTCGAAGCCATTCCAGCCGCCGCCAAAGTAGAGCGGGAACTGGAGGGCGGCGGCGGTTTCGGCAAGGAAATCGCCGGCCTTGCGCGAGCGTTTGCCGCGGATGAGGCGGACGGTCGCGGACGGATGCTCCTCGAGGAGGCGCAGGTAGAGGCGGCCGAAGGCGGCATCGTCGCAGTCGACGGTGAGGAACCGGGGCGACTCGGGGCGCAGCAGGTCGGTGATTGCTGCCATTGGTGCTCCTAGAATTTCGTGAAGGTGACGTAGTGGTCGGGGGTGTAGTACTTGCTCCCGTTGGCGCCGATGACCACGCGCTTGAGACCGCGGTCGGCGGGTGCGGTGAACTCGCGGATGTCGTACTCGGTGTAGGTGGTGTTGGTCGGCAGCTTCATGTCGTCGCCGCCGCGGTTGTTGAAGCGGTCGGAAGAGAAGCGGCCGGTGTTCGGCGCCGGGTAGCCGTGGGCCTGGTAGTTCGTCGCGTTGGCGCGGACGTGGGCGAGCGTGACGGCGGTCCCATTCGCCAGTTCGTAGGCCGGCTCGGCGGCGGTTTCGCCACCCCAGATCTTGTGCCCCGCGACGAGTTCGGTGTGGACGAAGGCGAAGGCGTGCGCCGCCCTGGTGGGGTCGGTCATGAAATCGAGCTTCGAGGGCGTGGTGTGGGCGAGCGCTTCGGCGACCTGCACGGACTGGGCCTGGCCAACACGACGGAGGACGGTCAGCAGGTTTGCCTCTTCGCCCCGGGTGGTCGCTCCGAACACCTTTGCGGCGTTGGCGGCGCGATCCTTGTCCGCGGGGAAGAGTTCGAGGATCTCCTTCACGGGGGCGAGCGAACCAGCGTTGACCTTCGTAAGGAGCGCCTCGAGCGCGGCATCCTGCTTCGGCGCGGCGGTAAGGAGCGCGATCAGTTCGTCTTCGTGGCCCGACCCTCCGATGGCCTTGAGCAGCTTCACCAGGGAGGCGTCATCAGACGCCAGCTTCAGCAGCGGTTCGATCTTCTCGGGTATCGCATGGCGGAGGACCTCCTGGAGCCGGCCGGCGGTGATGCCGAGGTCCAGCAGCTTCAGGATGACGTCGTCGGCGTGGCCGAAAGCGCGGAGGCCACCGACGAGCGAGGGATTGCGGAGGCGGTCGACGAGGGGGTCCTTTGGCATCTCGGCCTTGGGCTTGGGCTTGTTCGCTTCGAGGGCGGCCGCGGCCTCTTTCGCCTGCTTGTCTTCCGTGAGCTTGGCCGCCTTCTTCGCGGCATCCGATTCGGCGCCGGTGAACACCGAGATGACCTCTTGGGCACGGGACTCGAGTTTCGTCATAGCGTCGACGTTGACGATGCTCCCGGACTTCGCCTTGGCGAACTCAGCCAGGAGTGTCTTCCTCTTGTCGTTCGCGCCCTTCAGATCCTTGATGTCCATCTGGGGCCAGTTGCTGTATTTCGCCAGGAAGGGGGCGGTCACGTCGGTCATCGACGTCTCGATGGCGGTTGCCCGGGCGGCGATCCCGGAAATCACCGCGCGCTTGAGGGTTCCCGCCTCGGTGATGAGCGCTTCGATTTTGCCGTTGAGCGTTTGTCCCGTGGCGAGCGGGATCTTCTGGGTGTCGTACTTGGCCCAGGTGTCCTTCAGTTCGGTGATACGGGCGCGATGCTCCTCAGACATCCAGGCGGTCTCAAGGAGGCCCTGGAGTTCTTTCAGTGCCGGCATGAAGCGCTCGTCGAAGGCGGGCTGGAGCTTCGTCCAGATTTCCTTCGCACCGGTCGCCCAGGTGGTGCCCATCCAGGCGACCCAGTCGCTCTCGTAGGCGAGCTTCCGCTGGACGGGCGGCAGGCCGAGGACGCGAGCGGCGCCGCGGTTGCCGATGGTCCGCTGGAGTTGTTCGAGGCCGGTGACGAACTGGACGGGAGTCTGCGGCTGGGCCGCGGGGGAGCGTGGGGCGGTGGTCGCCGTATCGCGCGTCGGGGGAGCCGGCCGGCGGGCGCGCGCACTGACGTGTGACCGGTTCACCAGGAAGCCCTCCACGCGCTGCTCCAACGGGAGCCAGGGAATCTTAGCACTGGTGCGGGCCGGGGCACCGGGCAGGGGCGCGAAAGAGGCAGGCCGTTGCCGGCCCGCCTGATTCGGCCCTGGAGGAGAGGAGCGTTAGCCGAGGTGGGCTTCGAGCATCCACGCCCATTTGTCGAGGCCGCGCATGACTTCGACGTAGACGTCCTGGGTGGCCATGTCGTCGTCGAGGCCCTCCGAGGACTCCCTGGCCTGTGCCGAGGCGGCGACGAGGCGGGCATGGACGGCCTTCACGAGCGGCTCCCAGCGCTGTTCGCTGTTCGGCATCTTGGGCAGGGCAGAAGCGCGGGAGACGTCCTCGACGGTGCCTTGGGCGATGCCGCCGAGGGCGACAGCGCGTTCCGCAAGATCATCGGCGTAGGCGCGGGCAGCCTCCGCGACCTGGTCGAAGAGTTCATGGAGCCCGTGGAAGTTCGGGCCGCGAACGTTCCAGTGCGCCTGCTTCGCGGCGATGGCGAGGTCGATATGGGACGCCAACGCGGCATTCAAGTCCGCGACGATGTCGCGCTTCTTCGCGGGTTTCACGTTTTCGAGTGGCCGTTCCACTTTGGCCGGGGTCATGGTCGCTGTGGCCATGCGTCACCTCCATTTGGTCTGCACCCACCGTAGGGCCTGGCCCGGTTCGCCCGGACAAACAGCACGGGCGCGAACGTTGCGGACTTCTCGCAATCCGGCGGGCCGCGGCGCATCGCCAGACTGCGCGTCTGTTACCCCTCGCCGCTGTACGATTTGGTCATGCTCGTAGTCCAAAAATACGGCGGCACGTCCGTCGCCGACGCCGACCGGATCCGCCACGTGGCGGGCCGCGTCTTGAAACGCATCAACCAGGGGGACCAGGTCATCGTCGTGGTCTCGGCGATGGGGAATTCGACCGACGACCTGATTGACCTCGCCCTGCAAGTCGCCCCGGACCCGGACCCGCGCGAACTCGACATGCTGCTCTCCACGGGCGAGCAGGTCTCGGTGGCGCTGGTGGCGATGGCGCTGAAGACGCTCGGGCAGGAGGCGGTTGGCCTCACCGGGCAGCAGGCGGGGATCATCGCGCAGGGCCGCCACTACCAGGGGCGCATTTCACGAGTCGAAGCCGACCGGGTGAAAGCCGAACTCGACGCCGGGCGCGTACCGGTCGTGGCCGGCTACTGGGGCGAGAACGAAGACCAGGAGATCATGAGGCTGGGGCGCGGCGCGGGCGACACGACGGCCGTGGCACTGGCCGTGGCGCTGGGCGCCGAACGCTGCGAGAACTGCAAGGACGTGGAGGGCGTCTACACCGCCGACCCGCGCATCGTGCCCACGGCGCGGAAGCTGAAGGACATCACCTACGAGGAGATGCTGGAGCTGGCGACGCAAGGCTCGACGGTGATGCACAACCGGGCCGTCGAACTCGCCTCCGTCTACAACCTGCCCATCCTCGTGACCTCGAGCATGGTTGAAGCCCCCGGGACGCTCATTCGCCAGGAGTCTGAATTGGAAGAACGCAACCGCGTGCGCGGAATCGCACACGATACCGATGTCGCGAAAGTCACGGTGCGGCGAGTGCCCGACAAGCCGGGAATCGCCGCGCACATCTTCGAGCCGCTGGCGAACGCCGGGGTCAGCGTCGACACGATCGTCCAGAACTCGAGCGAGGGGAACCTGACGGACCTGACGTTCACGCTTTCGCGCGGAGACCTGCGGAAGGCCGAGGCGCTGATGCCGACAATCTGCGCGAACGTGGGGGCGCCCGAGTACACCTCGGACGCGAACCTGGGGAAGGTGAGCATCGTCGGCGTGGGCATCCAGACGGCGCCGGGGTACGCCGCGAAGATGTTCCGCGCGCTCTTCGACGCGGGGATCAACATCGAGCTGATCTCGACGAGCGAGATCCGCCTGACCTGCATCATCGATGCCGGGAAGGTGCCCGACGCGGTGCGCGCGCTGCATTCGGCCTTCGAGCTGGAGACGGCCGAGTAGCCGACCCGGAGTGAGGAACGGGGCCGCCTGCGCCGCCCTGGCCTTTTCGGCCGCCGCACTTTCGCTTCTCGCCGCCGCGAACGAACGGCTCCCGGGCGACCTCTGGCTGGCCCGGCGCATCCAGGACCTGCCGGGCTGGTTCGAGCCCGTCGCCGAGCTCGTCCGGGGGTTCACTTCCACAGAATTCGTCGTCCCCGCGGGCCTCTTCCTTGTGGCGGTCCTGGCCCTTCAACGGCGCTGGCAGGCGTGGATCGCGTACACGGCGATGCTCCTCGTGCTCCCGCCGGCGCAGGCGGCTATCAAGGACATGGTCGACCGTCCCCGCCCCGACCCGGCCCTGCTCGAACGCCGGGCAACCTTCACCAGCGAGAGCTTCCCCTCCGGGCACGTCCTCGGCGGGACGGCCGTCGTGGTCCTGGTGGCCATCCTGGTGGCGAGCCGCGCCGGTCCCGGCAGGGCGAGAGCCGCGACCTGGGCGGTGGCCTTTGCCGCCTGCGGGTTGAACGGCCTCGCGAACGTCTACGAGGGCGTGCACTGGCCGAGCGACGTGCTCGGCGGCTACCTGTGGGCGGGCGTGTTCCTGTGCGCGGCGACGCTGGCCGCGCGCTACCGGGCTTCTTCGACCGGGTAGGCGGGGACCGGGACGCTCACGCCGATTTCGAAGGAATCGTTCGCTTCGGCTGCCATCCAGCTGGGGACGACGGCGACGAACGGCGGGTTGCCGGGCACGGACAGGACCAGCCGGGCGTGGGCGCCTTCGAACCGCCGGCTTACCACCGTGGCAGCGACGCCGAGGCCCTTCACGCCGACCCACTCCGGGCGGACGAGGACTTCGCACGGCCCGCGCAACGGCGAGACGAGGCGGACGGTGCCGAGCGGCGTTTCGGCGGTGTCGCCGGTGGCGATGCCGGGGAAGAACTGGGCATCGGCGGCGTAGACCGCGGCCCCTTTCGAGGCCGGGCGCATGTATAGGTCGACGGGCGTGGCCGTCTCGATGACTTTCCCGGCCTCCATCACCGCGATCCGGTCCGCGGCCGCCATGGCGTCGGTGCGGTCGTGGGTGACCAGAACGGCGGTCATGCCCTCGGCCCGGAGGATGGCGACCAACTCCTCGCGCATGGCAAGGCGGAGGGCGGCATCGAGGTTGGAGAACGGCTCATCGAGGAGGAGGATGCGGGGATGCGGCGCGAGCGAACGGAGGACGGCGACGCGCTGCTGCTGTCCGCCGGAGAGCTGGTGGGGGTAGCGCCCGCCGAGGCCCTCCAGGTCGCCGCGACGGAGGAGCTCGTTGACGCGCGACTCGGAGCCGCGCGAGAGGCCGTAGGCGATGTTCGCGGCGACGGTGCGGTTGGGAAAGAGGGCGTAGTCCTGGAAGACGAGGCCGACCGAGCGCTTGTGGGCCGGGACGCTGACCGACGTGCTCTCGACGACACGGCCGCCGATGCGGATCTCCCCGGCGGCGACGCGTTCGAAGCCGGCGATGGCGCGCAGGAGGGTCGTCTTGCCGCTGCCGCTGCGCCCGAGGATGGCCACGATTTCGCCCGCGGCGACGGCAAGGTTCGCGCCGTTGACCGCCTTCAGGCTACCGAAGTGGACTTCGACGCCCGCGCAGTCGAGCGGTTCAGGATTCGAGAGCTCCAATATCACCCTTCCATGCCAGCAGGCCGACCGGGATGGCGGCGACAGCGATGAGCACCAGCGCCGGCAGTGCCGCTCCAGCGTAAAGCGCATCGGTGCTTCGGCTCCAGACAAGGCCGGGGAGGGTCTGGTAGCCGGGCGGACTGAGGACGAGCGTGGCGGGGAGTTCCTTCATGACGGTGAGGAAGACCAGGGCGAAGGCGGCGGCGATTCCGGGCCGCGCGAGGGGCACCGTCACGGTCGCGATGGCCATCAGCGGGCTCTTGCCGAGCGAGGCGGCCGCGTTCTCCAGGTTGGCGGGCTGGCGGACCAGCGAGCCGCGCAGGGCCGAGAGCGCGTTGGGGACGAAGAGGATGACGTAGGCGAGGAGCAGCATCCAGACGGTCTGGTAGAGGTCCGTGGCGTAGCGGATCCCGAAGAAGACGAGGGAGAGGGCGACCACCAGGCCGGGCAGCGCATGGGTGATGTAGGCGGCCTGTTCGGCGGCCTTCGCGAGGAGACCGCCGTAGCGCGCCGAGAGGATCGCGAGCGGCAGGGCGAGCAGGACGGTGACCGCGGCGCCGAAGAGGGCCATCTCGAGCGAATGGCGGGAGGCAGCCCCGAGCGGGGGGAACGTGGCATCGGCGCGGAGGCCGTTGACGAGCCAGTAGACGAGCACGCCAACGGGCATCACCAGCCCAACCAGGACTACCACGCCGAGGAAGGCCGTCGCGATGCGCGGGTCGGGAAGCGGCTCGGGAATCAC
>CALMIW010000836.1 GCA_937864275.1 uncultured Dehalococcoidia bacterium | reverse complement strand
CCGTCGAGATCGTCGCCCCCGCCCTGCCGAACGTGTCGTTGAGGAACGCCGAGGCGAGGAGGATGACGCCAACCGTCGCCGCGAAGATGACGGCGGTCTTCGGTTCGAAGGCGCGGCCGCTGGTTGCGGCGTCTTCTTCGTCATGGCGCAGCGCCCGCAGGCTGAACACCAGGCCGTAAGCGGCCGCTGCCACCCCGGCGGCGCCCATGGCGGGGCCGATCTCGCGCCACGCCCCCGCATCGGGCACGCCGACCGCGGCCACCCTCTCGACGACCGTCGCCGGCGGGGAAAGTACCGCCCCGGCGACAGCCGAGCGCATGACCGGCGGGTCCTTCCGAGCGCGGGAACCCATCGCGCCGATCGTGGCCGCGCTGGAGATGAACCCCGAGGCAAATCCCGCGACCGGCAATCCAAGCCGGGCGCCAAGCACGCGCACCGCGATGTAGCCCGCCGCGCCGATGAGCATGACCAGGACCACCAGCCGCCAGATCGCGAACGGATTGAACGCGTCGTAAGGGCCGATCGCCTCGTCTGGCACCAACGGGAGGACAACGAGCGCCGCCGCGCCGAGGAGCAGGCCATCGTGCAATTCCTGTTCGGTGAGCGCGTTCGCGACAAAGCGCTGGAGGTACTCCCGCGATGCCAGGAGGATCGCCACAACCACCCCGAAGGCCGCTGCCAGGGTCGGTTCTTCCTGCGCGAACGCACCCAGCAGGAACGCCACCGGCAGCGCCACCTCGGTGGTGACTCCGGGGTCCGAGCGATCGCCGAGGGCGTAGGCCACCACCGTCATCGCCGCGATGAACGCGAGCCCCACGGCGAGGACGACCACGCCGTCGATGACCATGCAGACGCCGCCCATCAGCGCCACGAGGGCGAACGTTCGCAGCCCGGCCGGCGCCCGGGAAGGCCCCTCGCCCTTGCGCCGCTCGCGCTCCAACCCGAGCAGCAGTCCGATGCCCAGGGCAACGCCGAGCCGCCAGCCGACGGTGTCCGCGATCGTGCCGAGCTCCAAGGTTAGAACCAGCCGCGGTGGCGGAAGAACAGGCCCATGCCGCCGGCGGCCCCCAGGATGCCGGCCATCATGATCGCGAAGCCCCAGTTGCTGTGAAGGCCGGGCACGTTATCGAAGTTCGTGCCGAACACGCCGGTGATGAGCGTCCCGGGAAGGGCCAGCGCCGAGACCACCGCGAGCACCTTCATCACCTCGCTCAGGCGGTTGTTCAGCGAACTGAGATACATGTTGAGCGCCACTTCCGTGTCTTCGCGCACTTCTTCCAGCGCGAGGTCCACGCGCAGGAGGTGGTCGTAGACGTCGCGGAAGTAGGGCGTGTTCACCGGGTCGATCGCTGTGAATTCGCCGCGCCCGAGGCGGAGCAGAAACTGCAGCTCGGGCGTGAGCAGGCGACGAAGATGGCCCGCCATCGCCCGCCGCGCGAGCACCAGGCGGTGGTTCTCCCGCACGTCCGCGCCGGAGAAGATCCGGTCCTCGATGTCGTCGAGTTCCGAGGCCATCGCCGTCACCCGCGGGATCATCGCGTCCACCGTGCGGTCGGCTACTTCGTAGAACAGCCCCGAGACACCCGGACGGACGGCCATACCGTTCTGAATTGCCGAACAGAGCGACGTAATGGCGTTCGGAGGCTCTGTGCGGTCGTGGTAGGTGATGAGGAAATCCCGGCCGAGGAAGACATCCAGCTCCTCCAACTCCGGGCCTTCGGGGCCATCGACCATGTCGGCGAGGACGGCGAAGAGATAGCCCTCGAAGTCCTCGAGCTTCGGCGTATGGAGGTAGGGCGAAAGGCAATCGTCGATGGCGAGGTGGTGGAGTTCGAAGCGCCTGGCGAGGTCGCGCAGCGCCTGCTCGTCGGCACGGTGGACGTCGAACCAGTGCTGGCCGCCGGCCCGTTCACCTTCGCACCAGCGGCCATCCGCGAACGACCAGATCCGCATGGGGGGATGGTAGAGCCTACGCGCTTCCGGCGCGAAGCAATCGCCCCTATTTCAGCAGGCCGTCCAGCAGCTTCTTCCAGCCGGCGTAGTCTTCGGGCGCCGGCGTGACCTGGCCGTTGATGACGAACGAGGGCGTGCCCGGGAGCACCAGGTCGTTCGCTTTCTTCAGGTCCGCCTGCACGGCGTCCACGGCCGCGTCGCTCACCAGGCAGGTGTCGAAGGCGGCGGTGTCGAGGCCGATCTCAGCAGCCATCTTCTTCAGGCTGGCTGCTCCGAAGGCCTCGGCCAGGGGCGGGCCTGTTTTCTCTCCCGCCTCGGCCTGGGCGATGAAGAGCGCGCGGTGATACGGCCAGAACTTGTCCTGCATCGAGGCGCACTCGGCAGCCAGCGCGGCCACGGCCGTCACCTGGCGGAGCGGGAAGTACTTGTACTCGAATGCGATCTTCCCGGTGGCGACGTAGTCCTGGAGGATCCTGGGCTCGATGTTGGCGGTGAAGTCCAGGCAGTGGGGGCAGCCGAAGTCCTCATAGGCTTCGACGACGACCTTCGCATCGGCGGCGCCGAGGCGGCGGCCGTCTGCCATCGCCTCCGGGATCTCGGCGTCATTGAGCTTCTTGCCAAGGGCGCTCTGGGGGGAGCCGGTGCCCTTCACGCCGGAGGGCGTAGCCGTCGCCTTCGCAGCGCTCTCCGCGTCGTCGCCGCTTGCCGAGGCGTCGTCGTCGCCGCCGCAGGCAGCCAGGCCGAACGCCAGCAGCAGCAGGAGCGCGAACGGCGCCGCGAGGCGCTGGACGTGGTTTCGCAATGCCACAGAGAACCTACCCGTTCAGGAATGCGTTCACGTGCTCCATGAACACGCCGAACTGGTCGTGGTGGACCCAGTGGCCGGCGTTGGCCACCTCCACCGAGCGGTAGTCATGGAACGCGCTGAAGTCCATCGCACCCGGACGGTTCCCCCAGCTCTCCTTGCCCCAGATGATGAGCATAGGACAACGGATCTGGTTCCAGAGGTCGCGGGCGTCTTCCATGTTGAATTCGAAGGGCGAGCCCGCGTGCGTGTAGTTGTCGAACTTCCACGTGTAGCCGTCATCCATCTTACGTACGCCGTGTTCGGTAAGGTGGCGGGCAAGCTCCGGCGTCAGGTGGCGGTTGGCGCCGACCATCCGTTCGGTCGCCGCGTCGATCGTCGGGTAGGCGTGGAGCGTGCGGCCCTCCAGGCGGTGCATGCTCTCCACCCAGTCGCGCATACGCACGTGAGCGGGCCTGCGTTCCCTTCCCCAGCCCATGCCGCCGAGCCCTTCGATGGTGACGAGCCGCTCCACCTTCTCCGGGAACGTGCCCGCGTACTGGAGTGCGACTCCGCCGCCAAGGGAATGCCCGACGACCGTATACGGGGCACGGCCGATGGCCTCCCCGAGGGCGTGGATGTCGAGGGCGTAGTCGATGATCGAGTAGTTGCCGCCCAGGGCCCAGGCCGAATCACCGTGGCCGCGAAGGTCCGGTGCGTAGACGCAATAGCGGTCGACCAGCGCTTCGGCCACGCGATCCCAGGAGCGCGCATGGTCGCGCGTCCCGTGAATCAGGATGAGCGGAGGCTTCGTTTCGTCGCCCCAGACGGCGTAGTGCATCTCCAGGCGCTGGGACACGTAGAAGCGGGATTGCGGTTGCATGGAGGGACAGGGTACAGGAGGGGAGGGCGAGAAGGCAGCGGCGGAGCCTGGCCTGTGCCGGTTCCGCGCCGCCCCCTATGCGGGACTTCCCTCATAGGCGAGCATTCACCATGACGCGACACTCAAGAAGTGGCGACGGGGCAGCGATCGCATGGACGTTCCTGAGACACTCTCGGCCGAGCATCGTGACCTGCTCCTCGAACTCTCGCTGTTGATCAGCCAGCAGCGCGGCGTGGATGACCTGTTCGCGTCGTTCGCCGCCCATGTGCGCCACGGCGTCACGTTCGATTTCGCCTCGCTCTTCGTCACCACCAACGACCCCCGCTACATCCGCTCCGTCGGCAACCTCCCGCTGCTCTGGGAGGAAGCCGCCTCCGGCACGATTCACCGGTCCGACGCCATGGGCATGGACCGGATGGCC
>CALMIW010000835.1 GCA_937864275.1 uncultured Dehalococcoidia bacterium | reverse complement strand
AGCAGGTACATCTCGCGGTTCGCCCACTTGCGGCCGATGACGGTGGCGACGGTCCGCTTGTTCGCCTTCCGGTCGTGTTCGATGTCCCGCAGGTTGTTCGCGTGGAGGATGGCGGCGACGAGGAAGGCGATGGGCAGCGATGCGACGAAGGCTTCCCAGGTGAACGCCTCGACCTGAACGAAGGAAGCGCCCATCACGATGATTGGGCCCATGAAGAAGAAGACCACGATCTCGCCGAGGCCGACGTAGGCGAGATGGAGCGGCCAGCCGGTATAGAGGAACCCGGCGAGGGCGCTGGCTACGCCGATGGCGAGCAACTCCCAGCCGGATGCGAAGCAGAGGACGATGCCGATGGCCCCGCCGGCCGCGAAACAGGCGAACCCCGCGAGGAGGACGGCCTTCGGGGAGAGGATGCCGCGCTGGATGGAGCCTGGCATGCCGAGGGCATCGGGGCCGTCGGCGCCCTTGCGGTCGTCGTAGAAGTCGTTGACGAAGTTCGTTCCGGCGAGGAAAAACACGCAGCCGGCGATGGCGAGGAGCGCCTTCCACCACGAGAACGTCTCGTCGGCGGCGAGGAGGGAGCCGACGAGCGCCGGTACGATGGCCGCCGTGAAGGACATCGGGCGGGAGGCCTGGAACCACGTCTTCGCGGAAGTCACCGGCGAAGCGTAGGGCCTGCCGATTCGGGGCGGAAGTACGTTTAGGCGGCGGCTTCGGAAGCGGCATCGTCGTGCGGTTCGCCGGGGAGCACCCAGAGATAGACGAAGCCGATGATGCCCGCGATCGTGGATGCCGCGAGGATGCCGATCTTGGCCTCGTCGATCAGCTGCGGGTCATCGAAGGCGAGTCCAGCGATGAACAGCGAGACGGTGAAGCCGATCCCGGCGAGGAGGCCCGCGCCGACCATGTGCTGGAAGCCGGTGTTGGAGGGAAGCTCGGCGAGGCCGAGGCGGACCGCGAGGAAGCACGCGAGGAGGATGCCCACCGGTTTGCCCACGACGAGGCCGATCGCGACGCCGAGGCTGACGGCGCTCGAGGAGGCATCGCCCACGAGGTCCCCGGAGAGGGCGACCCCGGCGTTTGCCAGGGCGAAGATCGGGACGATCAGGTAGCTCGCCCACGGGTGGAGCGTGTGCTCCAGGCGGTCCAGCGGCGATTCGGTATCGCGGCTGAGCGTTTCCAGCTGGCGGAGGATCTGTTGTTCGGCTTCCGCGTCTCCGCGCTCGCGGGCCCCGCGGTAAGCGTCGAGCAGGTCGTCTGCGCTGACATCGAGGGCGTCGCGTGTCAGATACGGGCGCGACGGCGTCATCAACGCGAGGAGGACGCCGGCGATGGTCGCGTGGACCCCGGTCTTGAAGACTGCGGCCCAGAAGAGGATGCCGAGGACGACGTAGACATCGACCGAGCGGACCCCGGCCCTGCTGAACGCGAGGATGACGGCGGCGATGGCGACGGCCCAGGCGACAGCTTCCAGCGAGATGCTCTCGGTGTAGAAGAGGGCGATCACCATGATGGCGCCGAGGTCATCGACGATGGCCAGGGCGAGGAGGAAGACCTTGAGCGAGAAGGGCGCCCGCCTGCCGAGGAGTGCGAGCACGCCCATGGCAAAGGCGATATCGGTGGCCATGGGGATGCCCCAGCCCTTCGCGCCATCTCCGCCGGCGTTGAAGGCCACGTAGACCAGCGCCGGCACGATCATGCCGCCGAGGGCAGCCGCGACCGGGAGCGACGCCTTGCGCACGCTGGCGAGTTCGCCGTGGATGAGCTCGCGCTTGATTTCGAGGCCGACGACGAAGAAGAAGACCGCCATCAGGCCGTCGTTCACGGCGTGGCCGAGAGTCTCATCCAGCTTGAAGATGTTCAGGTCGAGGGAGAGGTGGGCGTGCCAGAAGTCGAAGTACTGTTTGTCCCAGGGCGAGTTCGCCCAGACGAGGGCTATGACGGCCGCGACGAGGAGGACGATGCCGCCCGAGGCTTCGGTGTTGACGAAGACGGCGACCGGGCGGATGAAGCGTTCGCGGACAAAGCGGCGGCCTGCTGCGGCGACGGGGCGGTGGGGGCTGCTGGTCACCCTGATATTCAACCATGAAGCCGGCTTCCGGGCCTTGCGAAGTCATCTAAAAACGCGTGTCCCGGTTGTCCACCGTTCGGTACCGAACTGGCCCTCAAGGCGAGGGTTTTCACCGTCTGTCGACCCGAAAATCGAATCTGGCAGGGGGTCCCCGGCAGAGTTTACGAAGCGGTTACCGAAATGGAGGGAACTGCCGCTGTTCCCGCCCCGGGAGCCGACGATTTCCCAAGTACGAAGATGCGCTACTTGAAGCCTGTCCCTCGTTCGACCGAACTCGAGCCGCAGTCCCGGGCGGTGACGGTCGTCTCGCGGAACTCGCGCGATGTGGTCTACCTGGACGAGCCCGCCTCCATCGAGATCATCACCGAGGCGCTGAAGGCTTGGGGCCTGCGCGTCCGCGCCGAACGCACGGAGGGCACGGCGCTCGTCGCGGATACGCCGGCGCCCGCCGTCGTTGCGGAGACGCTTGCAGCGGCCCCTGGCGAAGCGACCTGGCAGACAACGCGCTCGGACGTGAAGGCGCCGACCCGGCTGGAGAACGCGCTTTCGCCGCTCTGGTTCCCGCTCCGGGAAACGGGCGAAACCGGCGACGTGCCGGGGCCATGGGGCTGGTTCACGCGCGCAGCCTGAGCGGTCCGGCGCTTGCGCGCCCTCCTATACTCGTGCGATGGGCGGGAGCCGCGCTTCGACTCTCCGGCGGTATGCCATTGCAGTGGTCGCGCTCGACGCTGCCGTCGTGTGCGCGGCGACGGTGCTGGCTGCCGTCCTGGGCGAATCCAACCGGACGGCGGTGGGGTCGCTGACTTTCATCGCCGGCGGACTGCTGATGGTCGTCGGCCCGATCCTGATGGGCGCACTCCCGCTGATGGGCACGGGCCTCCACGGGATGAACTACACCAACATCCTGCACAGCGAGATGCTCCTGCAGCAGTCGCTGCGCGACGAGCACGTTGCCGCGGACCTGCGGAAGCGGCGGCGCGCGGGGCTCACGCTCCTCGCCTCCGGATTCTCGCTCCTCTTCGTCGCGATGGCGGTCATCGGGGAGGTGTTGTCATGAGCTGGTGGGAGCTGTGGCGGATCGTGGCGTTCGTGGGAACGGTTGCGCTCGCGGCGGTCGGCGTCGCTGTCGCCGGGAGCGCCCTGTTTGGCGGGATATCTCGCTCGTCGCTGGCACTCTGGCTGTTGCTCATCGCGTTGCCTCTGCTCCTTACCGCCTCCGGCAGCACCGGGCCGATCCCCTTCGGGCGATCTGACCTCTCGAACGCCTGGGGTGAGACCGTGGAGAACGACATGCTGGCCCGGCGCATCGACGCCAACCGCGAGGCCGAGCTCAAGCAGCAGGTACAGATGAGCTGGTCGGCGGGTGTCGGGCTGGCAGGAGTGGTGGTATTGCTCCTGTGCGCGGCGGTGGTCTACGTCTAACGCCTACGCGGTGCCCTTTTCGGGGGGAGCCGGGGCCGGCCCGGGTTTGAGGGCCTGCAGCCAGATGTGGCCTTCTTCCATGCCGACCCAGTTGCCCCAGAACCGTTCGCAGAAGTACTGCCAGCGTTCGTTGCGGTTGGCCAGGCGGTCGAAGATCGCCCCGAGGATGCGCCGGCCGGTCTTTGGCTGCCAGGTATCGGCGTTCATGTTGAAGTTGATGCGGCGCTTCACGGTCTCGAACTTCGCCGGGTGGTAGTAGCCCCAGAACCTGCCATCGAACGTGTTGGGGTCGAAGTACTCGAAGGTGGCGAGGAGGACGCCGCGCTTGTGGGTGGGGTCCTTCCAGGTGACGTACTTCGAAGTCCCGTGGGGAAACCGCAGGTAGACGAGCGCGCCCGGCTTGCAGACACGCCAGATCTCGCCCATGAAGGCCATCAGATCGTCCACGTGCTCGACGATGTGCGAAGCCTGGATCTCGTCGACGGAGTTATCGCGCAGCGGTAGCGGGCGAGTCACGTCGGCGATGACGTCGACGCCGGGGATCTTCGCGATATCGAGGCCGATCGCGCCGGGCTTCTTGCGCAGGCCGCAGCCAAGGTCGACGACGATGCGGGTGGGCTTCGAAGCGGGCTGCATGGCCGGCTCATTATCCACGGCGCGGCCGATCGCGGCAGGTCAGGCGTTCACCACCTTCGCGAAGGCTTCCTCGCTGAAGACCTCGGGAGGGAGCATCTCCGGGCCAATCATCGTCGCGGCGCGGGCCATGCCGAGCGTCGGGTCGCCGGCAGCCTGGGTGATGATGCGGAGTTTGCGCGCGGTGGCCTCGGGGCCGAACTCGGCGTGGACCACGGAGTCCATCGCGGCGGCCATCCGCAGGCGGCGCATGCGTTCGCGCCGCTCTTCGACGTACGGCGCGAACAGCGCCTGGTCCCATTCGCCCGGGCCGAGCAGCAGTTCGCTGACGACGCGGATGTCGCGCATCGTGATGGCGAGGCCCTGGCCGATGATCGGGTCGTTGTAGCCGGCGGCGTCGCCGAGGAGGACGACGCCGGGAGCAACCGGCGTGTCGGTCCAGGTGCTGTGATTCGGGATGGCGTGACAGGGCCCGGCGATGCGGGCGTTCGCGATCGATTCGCTGTTTGGGACGGTGGAGAGCCGGAAGGCCTCGAGGAACTTCCGTTCCTTGTCGCTCCCGGCGAAGCGGCTCTTCTGGTCCAGGCCGAAGCTCAGGTAGAGGCGGAGGCGGCCCGGCGCCTGCGGGAAAACGAAGAACTGGACGTCGCCCTCCGTGCCCATGGTTTCGGTGTCGATGGGCCAGCCATCGGCGCCATCGACGAGCATGCCGGCGAAGTAGTGGTGGGTCTTCTCCTGGTGGAGCTCGATGCCGGCCTGCCTGCGCACGACCGAGCCCCGGCCGTCGGCGCCGACGACGAGGCGTGCGGCGGCTTCGTGCGCCGCGCCGCCGGCGGAGTAGCGGACGCAGGGCGCGGCGCCCGGTTCGACGGCGACATCGGTTACGCCGCGGACGCCGGTGGCGCCGGCTGCGACGGCGGCATCGAAGAGCGCCTGGCAGGCCTGCGGATGGCCGACGGAGAGGGGGCCGGGGATGCCCGGGAGCATCGCGAGCTGGACGGCGCGGGACTCGCCGGCGGCCGGGTCGAGGCCGTCGCCGTATTCGGTGTGGCGCGGGATGTGATAGTCGTTCGCGCCGCGAAGGACGTCGTAGAGCCCGGTCCGCTTCGCTTCGACCACGCCCCAGGGGGCGATCCATTCGCCGCGGACGACGTCCTCGAAGGCGGTGGACTTTTCGAGGATAAGGACGGACTTCCCGGAGCGCGCGAGCACGGTGCCCAACCCGCTCCCGGCGATGCCTCCGCCGATGATCACTGCGTCGTACTGCTCTGTCATGGCGCGGATGGTAGCGGCGGCGCAGGAGGAAGAAAACGGGTGCCAGCAGGGCGGAAAGTGATGTCCTACGATCGGACGGAAGCCAAGGGGGTGAGTTGATGGTCCTGGAACGAACGATGAAGCGCCTCGACGGTTCGGAGGAAGACCTTTCGAACTACAAGGGCAAGGTGGTGATGCTCGTGAACGTGGCGAGCAAGTGCGGGCTCACGCCGCAGTACAAGGGGCTGCAGGCGATCTACGACGAGTACCACGGCAAGGGCTTCGAGATCCTCGGCTTCCCGGCCAACGACTTCATGGGCCAGGAACCGGGGACCGATGAGGAGATCGGCCAGTTCTGCGAACTCAACTACGGGGTCACGTTCCCGCTGTTCTCCAAGATCTCGGTGAAGGGCGAGGAGATGCATCCGCTCTACCGGGAACTCACATCGCTGCCGGAGCCGATTGGCGGCGAGGTGACGTGGAACTTCCAGAAGTACCTGGTGAACAAGAAGGGCAACGTGGTGAAGAAGATCGTGCCGCGCACCGCTCCTGAGGACCCGGAGGTAACGGGGTCGATCGAGGCGCTCCTCGCGGAGTAGCCCGGGGCCAGGCAGACGAAAGGGCCGGTCGATTCGACCGGCCCTTTCTGTTGGAGGTGCGTGGCGCCGTGGCTAGGCTGTCTTTCCGTTCTTCGACCAGACGAAGGCGTGGACGAAGCCGGCGATGCCGAGGATGACGAGGAGGGCGGCACCCAGGTAGCAGACGGTCGCTGCGAGGGCGGCCTTGTCGCCGAAGATGCTGAACCCGTAGCTGGTGAGGAGGAGGCCGCGAAGGGTCTCGCCGGTCTGCATGGTGCTGCGGAGCGACGTCGCCGAATCGAGCTTCTTCTGGGCCGCGTCGGCAGCCGCGGTGTCGTTCTTGGCCTTGGCGGCGGCGACTTCGGCGCTGAGCGCGGTGCGGGTCGCGCCGAGCGTGGCGTAGGTCGCGCCTTCGAAGCCGGCGTTCGCTGCGGAGCGGGCCATGTGCATGCCGATGTAGAAGTTGCCGTAGCACTCGGCCTGCTTGCCGGTGGTCAGGTCCTTGCCTGCGTTCTCTTCCAGGCACTTGGAGCCTTCCTTCCACTCGGTGACCTTGGCGAACTTCTGGTTCGCCTCGGCGGCCTCGTCTTTGTCGAGCTCCTCCTGGGTGGCGAACTTGATCTTCTGTTCGCTGAGTTGTTCCTTCACGTAGTCGTCAGCGAAGGCTGCCTGGTCGCCCAGGACGTAGCCCAGGACCAGCATCAGGATGGCGAGCACGATGGCTCCACCGGAGAAAAGGACATCCAGTTGTTTGCGGCTCATTTTCATCCCCCGAAGTGAATGTGTTCTGGTGTGTCTCCCAGGAGTTGCTGTCCCCGGTTCGGCACGAAGGTCGGACGAGATGGTGATTAGTGCGGCGGAACCAGTCCTGTAATTGGTGCACCTCCGTGTACCGGACCGTTGTGTTGGCAACAGTAAAACTCAGGAAAAGGCGGCGGTGACCGCCCATCCGGTCCTGTTGCGAGCGTCCGGATGGGCCAATCTTTACAGGCTTTTGGGCTGGCCCGAAAGCTCCTTTCGCGGCCAACCGGCCATGGAGTGCCGACTTTCGCGGTAGACTCTGCGCCTGCGACAGGGCTGAAACGAGGGCTGACATGCGCATCGGACTGATGGTTGAGGGACAGAACGGGCTCACCTGGGAGCGCTGGATCCACATCCTCAGGATGGCCGAACGGCTTGGCTTCCCCACGCTCATGCGCTCGGATCACTACTTCATCGGGCGCCAGCAGGACTCGCTGGAGGCCTACCTCTCGTTCGCGGTGGCGGCGCGGGAGACGTCGACCATCCGGTTCGGGCCCCTGGTTTCACCGGTAACGTTCCGGTCGCCTGCGGATGTCGGCCGGATGGCCGCGCAGATCGACCAGTTGAGCGGCGGCCGCTTCGTGATGGGGCTCGGCGCGGGCTGGAACGAGGCGGAGCACGCGGCGTACGGCATCCCCTTCCCTCCCCTGAAAGAGCGGTTCGACCGGCTGGACGAGGCTATCCAGGTGATGCAGTCGCTCTGGTCGCCCGGACCCGCGACGTTCGCCGGGAGGTACTACCAGTTGAACGGCGCGGATTGCATCCCAAAGCCCGCCAGCGGCCGCCCACCGATCCTCATCGGCGGAAGCGGCGAGAAACGGACGCTTCGGCTGGTGGCGAAGTACGCGAGCGAGTGG
>CALMIW010000834.1 GCA_937864275.1 uncultured Dehalococcoidia bacterium | reverse complement strand
GAACTCGAGGTTCGCGCCCGCGCCGCCCCGCCGGAGCGTGTCCCAGCCTGGGGCCTGCGCGCCAAAGGATGGCTGACCGAACTCGCCCGAACGACGCCTGAAGCCGGAGTCGACCTGCTGACGATGTACGAAGTCGTCGATGACGATGCCCGGCCCTGGTGGGCCGCCTGCGCTCCCGACCTCGAACTCGTGCGCGAAGGCATCCCCTATCCGGCCGCGATGGCGTGGCGCTTTCAGGTGCCGCGGGTGGAGCCGGCGCTCCATCTCGCCTGGCTCGAATCGCAGTTGCGCTGGCCCATCGAGATGCGCCGGGTCGTCTCGCTCGATGCTGAGCCCGGTGACCTGGTGGTCAACTGCACCGGGCTGGGTGCGCGCGCGCTCACGGGCGACAGCCAGTTGCAGGCCCTCTTCGGCCAGACGGTCGTAGTCGAGCCGGGCGGCATCGACCTTGCCACGGACGTTGTCGATGAGCGTGACCACGCGCGGATGCTCTACGTCATCCCGCGGCGCGGGAGCGTGGTCATCGGCGGCTGTTCGGTGCCCGTTGCCGATGACCACGCGCTGGAGCCCAACCCGGCGTTCGAATCGGAAATCCTGCAGCGCGCCACGACAGCCGGCTTCGCGCCGGGTCGCGTCCTGCGCTCGAAGTCCGGCCTGCGTCCCTACCGTACGACGGTCCGCCTGGAACGGGACGGGCGCATCATCCACAACTACGGGCATGGCGGGGCCGGGGTCACCCCCCCGCGGGGCTGCGCGGAAGAGGTCGCGGCGCTGGCGAAAGAATGACGATTTCCTATCGCGTGGATAGGCTGGTGTGTCCTCCTGTCGTGCGAGTTAGCCTTGGGCCATGACCGATAAAGTGGACTCAGCACCCCTGGCTCAGCCGGTTCCCCTGACGGATCGCGAGGCGGAAGTCGCCGAGCTGATCGCGAGTGGCCTGACGAACGCCGAGATCGCGGAGCGGCTTCAGATCACCTTTGCGACGGCGAAATGGCACGTCAGCCAGGTGCTCTCGAAGCTCGGTCTGGAGCACCGGAACGAGGTACCGGACCACCTGCGCCGCCTGCGCGAACATCGCGAGACTCGCTCCCGGCGGCGCTGGGCCGCGTTTGGCCTCGTCTCCTTCCCATTCGCGAAGGGACTTGGCGTGGCCGCGGCGGCGGTGCCTGTTCTGGCTGTGAGTGTGGGCGCCGCGCTTGTGTTCGCCGCTCGTGGCGACGCTGGATCGAACACGGCCCCGGGGCCCCCGCTCGCGGCGATGGTCGCAACGCCCACTCGCGGCGTCCCCTCACCAGTGAACGTCATCCGCCCTACGCGGCAGCCGCACACGTGCGACTGGCAGTACGGCCAGGCGCACGTGAACGACGGTCCCCTGGACCACTCCGGCTGTGATCTCTCTGCCGTGGACTTCGGGGCGGCCATGTTCAATTCGGCGATCCTGTCCGGCGCGACCCTGGAGGGCGCGGTGCTCCGCGGAGCCACGCTGTACCAGGCGGACCTGAGCAACGCCAACCTTCGTGGGGCGTGGTTCATCGAAGCCGTCATGGGCTCCACCAACTTCGATGGTGCCGACCTGACGGGTGCCCACTTCACGACAAGCATCGTCGGAGGCACGTTCCGGGGCGCCACTTGCCCGGATGGCGAATCCGCCGACTCAAAGCCCCTCGGGACGTGCATGGGTTCACGTGGACTGGAGAACCTGCCCGAAACGCGGTCGTTCGCGGGAATTCAGTCGCTGGTTGGATCTCCGGCGCCCCAATTTGCGCTGCCCGGCGCGCGCGACCCCGACGCCACCATCGCGGGGCCCGAACAGGGGCGGCCGGTGCTCCTCTGGTGGTTCGCGGACTGGTGCGGGCGCTGCGTGGCCCAGGTCGATGGCCTGCGGAGGTTCGTCGCGGAACGGCCGGAGGTGTTGGTGGTCGGATTGAGTATGGACGATTCCCCGGCCGCCGCCCTCGCGTTCATCAACGCCCACGGGCTGGACATTCCGGTCGCGATGGATTCCAGGCTGGAGGCGGCAAAGGCGTACAACGTGGTCGCGAGCGCAACGCTGGTCAGCATCACGACCAGTGGCGCCATCCAGAGCGTTGGGAACTACTCAGGATGGGCAACATCGGCCTTCCCAGGGTTTCTGGACCGGATTCCTTAGTCTCCCTCTGCGACCACCGGGACGGCGACCTCTCCTCGCCCGAGGGCTACCGAAGCCCCCGCGCGCAAGCCCACTGCTTCCAGTATCGCGCGCAATTCGTCCTCCGAAGGCGACTCCTCCTCCGACTCATCCACGACGAGCCACGCACCGCCGCCGGAGATTTCGAGGAGCCAACGGAGCCGGCCGAGCGTCTGCGCTTCCAGGTGCCGTCGCTCCGGCCACCAGACCAGGCGTGCAGTCGGCTTCGCGGTCACAAGCGTTGAAGCGAACGACGGGCGCGGCTTCATCGCGCCGGCTTCAGCGAGCACCGAGTCCGGGGCGGCGACGACCATGATTGGTCCGTCGCTGGTGGTGAGACCGAGATCGCTGAGGGCGCCCATGCGCTACGAAGGTACCGAATCGGGACGATACGCGCGCCATCCGGGAAGCTGTGCACCGCCATGCCGTATCCTGCATGCGCCCCAGTCCACTCGACGGTGAAACCGTATGCCCGAAAGCCAGGAGCCCCCATTCGCGCCCGCCGGCTGGCCCCGCGTCGTGCCGCGCATCTTCACGCCCGACCCGCGCGGCCTCGTCGAGTTCATGCGGGAAACGCTCGGTGGCACCTGCGAGTACCAGGATGGCCGGCCAGCCGAGGTCTGGATCGGCGAGTCGGTGGTGATGGTCAGCGATACCGCGGCCCGGCCACCCACGAGTGCGTTCCTGTACGGCTACGTGCCCGAGGCCGACGC
>CALMIW010000833.1 GCA_937864275.1 uncultured Dehalococcoidia bacterium | reverse complement strand
CGCGGCGGGGGGCCCACTCCCCCCCCCCCCCCCCGTAGCGGGTACCGGTCCCGCCGCCGCCATTCAGGAAGTTGATGATCCCCGTCCCGCCGATCAGGACGTCGTTCCCGCCCTGGCCCCGGAGCGTGTCGACGCCACCGCCGGCGCCCAGGCAGTCGTCCCCCCCTCCGCCCGTGAGTGTCTCGCTGGACCCTGTCCTGATGACAGGCGCGTCCCCGCCGCCACTCCCGCCGGACCCCACCCGCAGCACCGTGAGCCCCATGCCCGCGCATTCCGGCGGCGCCAGCTGGCTGATCAGCAGCGCCGTATCCGTCTGCCCGGCATACGTCGGTGGCACGGTGTTCGCCGCCGCCGCCGCGTTGAACACGCTCACCGCGGCCAGCGCCACCAGGCTGCCCGCCGCCAGCATCGGGACGCGGCGCGGCCTCACGCTACTCGCCTCGGGATCTTCGGTTCCGTCGTGTGCTCGTCGGCGAAACCCTCGGCTTCGAACCGGTAGGTCACTTCGAGGTCGTTCACGAAGAAGGCGTGATACCCGGGCCGCGCCTCCTGCAGGACTACGGCGCCAAGCCTCGACGCGATCCGCCCGAGGTCCTCCAGGCTCGCCACGTCGATCACCCGCGTGGAACGCGGCGTCGGCACAGTGCCGCGGACGTTCACCAGCGGGGTGCGCAGCTTCCGCCCCGGGACGATGGCTCCGGCCTCCGGGGAGCGGCCTTTCACCGCCGCGGCCATGAGCACGCCCGCCGCAGCAAACAACAGGCCGAGGCCGGCCATCGAAATCGCGCGTGCGAGCGAGACCGGCAGCGACAGGGCGAGCAGCTTGATCGTCGTCGCCTCCGGCTGGAGCGTCGTCACCATGCCGTCGAGGCGAGGGTTCAGCGGGTCCTTCTCGTCGGAGCGCGCGTCCATCTTGAGTTGCAGCTTGTCGAGTGCCATCGGCAACTCGGGGTTGAACGTGTCGGTGAACTTCGCGCCGTCCACCGTCCCCGCGATCGCGACCTCCGGCCGGATCGTCACGGAGTAGCGGTCGTTCTTCACTCCCGACTGTTCCTCGAGGATCGAGATGAGCGACTGCGCGGCGGCGAGGTCCAGCACGCCTTCGGCCGCCAGCGTCTTGCCCTGGAACGGCGTCGCCGGCGTGAGCTCGATGGTCCGCCGCCAGCCGTTCTGGTCCCCCAGTTCGGCCACCATGGTGTAGCTGCCGGAGGCTGTCGCCCTTTCAGTCGATGCAAACTCGTACTCGAAGCGGAACGCCACCTGTTCGCTCAGCCGCCGGTACACCGGCTCGCCGGAGGTGGCCTGGCCCGTATCGTAGACACGCCCGTCGGCCGGTACGGCGCTGTAGGCGAACGTCCCCGACTGCGAGTACGGCAGGTTGGCCGGCACATCGTGATGCGTCGGCCGGTTGAACGAAATCCAGGCGAGTGCGATGAGCGCCACCCCCGCCGCCGCAAGGACCGAAACGGTGTCTTGCCAGTTGCGCAGCATCTGGTTCATGGGTTGTCCCCCCGTTGGTTGCGCGGGAATCTCCCCGCGATTCGCGAGCCGCCCCGTGCGGCCCGGTTTGCCGGCTTGTGCCTTCGCGGTCGCCCCGCCGAGGCCGATGAAGGCCACGAAGAGCAACCCGAACATGTAGACAGGGTCGCGGAAGCGGACGAGCCAGCTGCCGATCTCCGGGACGTGGATCCAGAGTTCGCCGATGAGCTCGTCCTGGCTGGGGTGGTACCCATCGATGAAGTCGTTGTTGTCGCCCTGGAAAACGAAGCGGGCGCCATCGCGGCCGATGATGCGATGGATCACCGGCCCGATCTGCGGGTGCCGGTAGGTCACAACGTCGCCGGTCTCGTACGTGCTCGCCTGCCGCACGATGGCAAGGTCGCCGCGATGCATCCCCGGCTCCATGCTGTTGCCGTTGATGATCACGTACGACGTTTGCCCACCGAGCTGGGGCGGGGCGAACAGCACCCACGCCGCGATGACCGCGACGACCACGAGTGCCGACGAGAGCGAGGCTGAGAGCCCGCGCCTGGGTTTCATCGATTTCCCCCACTGGTGGACCCGCGCCTGCGCCTGACCTCGCCGTGTGGCGCGTTTCCGCGTTCGTTGACTATTGAGCCGCGACAACCCGCAGGTTGCTCAGCGAAAGCACCGTCACGCCGCTGACCGTGCAGCTCACGGTGGTGGTACCGGAGCACGAGCCCGCGGCCAGCCACGAAGACCCGCTGTCGAGGGAGATGCGCGCGGTCCCGGTTGCCGGGAGGGCGGGCGAGATGTCGAAGCTGATGTTCGTGACGTTCGACGGGTTGGTCGCATCGAGCGTGTAGTGCACGTCAGTGACGTCGTAGCCGGAGATGACGGCGCTGCCATCGCCCGCGTTGGACGGGTCGACGTTGTTCGACGCAGCAAAGCCGTAGGTGAAGACGGCCAGGAGGCCGAAGATGCCGAGGAGCAGGAGCCGCCTCGGGGTGAGAACGATCGCGCTGTTCATGGGTAGTTCCTCTGGTGGTGGTAGCCGGCGGCGTTGCCGCCGCCGGCCTGGATGACGATCTGGTGCCGGTTAGGAAACGGCGGAGACTTCGAGCGAATTGGCGTCGATGACTTCGACCTGGGCGTCGTCGATGTCGCAGCTCACGCTGGTTCCGCTCTCGGTGCAGGCGTACCAGTTCGTGTAGGTGGGGGTCACAGCACCGTCGCTGAAGCGCACCTGGACCTCGGAAGCCGCCTGGTTCGTGGTGAAGTGGACTTCGTCGAGGTAATGCGGGTTCGAGTCCTGGAGGCCGTACCCGATCCCCGAGATGTTGAACCCGCTGATCGCGTCGGAGCCGTTACCAGCCCGGTTCTGTCCGGTGAAGTTGTTGGTCGCCGCGAAGCCGAAG
>CALMIW010000832.1 GCA_937864275.1 uncultured Dehalococcoidia bacterium | reverse complement strand
TTCGCTGAGGAGTCGAGATTTGCCGATGCCGGGCTCGCCGCTCAAGAGCACCAGGCTGGCTTCGCCGCGACCGGCGGCCTGGAGGCTTTCGGCGAGGGCGGCGAGTTCCCGTTCCCGGCCGACGAAGGACGCCCCCCGCGCGCGCACCGTCGCGGATATGCGCGGGCCGCCCTTCGAACCAGGGGTGACGGGGGTCGGCCGCGTCGCCATGACGAACTCAACCTTCTCGCGCGACCGGCCCGTCCATTACGCTCGCGGCGCAGAACTCATTCTACGCCGTGATGCAAGCGGTCGAACCCATTTCGAAATCGACGGCCGTTCGAGCAGCGGCAAGAGCGCGCCGCCCGCCCGGCGCCGAAACCCTGGCAAGCGTCACGGTTGCCCTCCCCGGGCCATCCTGTCTCAGGCGCGGGCCGGCGCAGGCCGGAACACCCAGATCGAAAGCAGCACGAAGCGGATCACGGTTGCCACAGCCCCGGCCGCGACCGCGAGGAGCGTCTCGATTGCGCGCGGTGGCTCCGACACCATCGTGAGGCTCACGTGCAAGGCTCCCGATGACGCCCCGAGCCCCAGCAGGTAGACCGCCAGGTACTGCGCGCCCTGCACCGGCCACGCGCCGTGTGCCGTTTGGAACGTGTACTTCCGGTTCGCGGCGAAGTTGAACAGCATCGTTAGCGAAAGCGCGATGAAGTTAGCTGCCAGCGGCCCGACCATGGTGCGCGCCAGCGCGTAGAGCGCCACGAACGCCGCGGTCGAGATCGCGCCCACCACCGCGAACGAGGCGAACCGCCGGAGCTTCCCACCGGGGTACGGCCCCAACCATGCGAGGGCTCGCCCGCGGCGCTCGGTGCCCTCACTGTCCATTCGACCCTCCGCCGTCCGGCTGCCAATCCACGCCGCTGGGCGGAGTATATCGGCGCGTTCCACTAGTGCCCGCGCCGCCCGTTATTCGCCGTGCGCGAAGCATCACCAGCCCGTATATATAGGCGTTGGATTCCCGCACCAACATTGCCCGCGCGGGAGGTCGTCGGGAGGGAGCTTGCCCGGTCTACGCTCTCAGTCATGGATAGCGGCGGTCACGATCGCCGGGTCGTTCCTCCTCGCACTGGTAGTCTACCGGCCAGCGTTCGATTCGCCCTTCATGGGCGACGACTACCGCTATCTGTTGGCCTCGCGCGACATGTCGTGGGGCGCCTTCCTCCACGATGCCTTTTTCCCGTGGGTCGAGCGCGAGGCGTCCGAAGTGGCCGCTGACCACTGGCGCCCGCTCTCGTGGACCTACTTCCGGCTCCAGTACCAGGTCTTCGGCGATGAGCGGGTGGGCTATCACCTCACGAGTTTCGGCGCCCACCTCGCCGGGGTCGTGATGGTGTGGTTGCTCTCCCGCCGCCTTCGGATTGCCACCCCCGGTGCCATCGCGGCGACAGTCATCTTCGCGCTCCACCCGGCGGGCTTTGAAGCGGTCACCTGGATTTCCGCCCTGAGCCTCGTTGGTTTCTCGCTGGCACTGGGAGGCTGGCTCGCCTTCATCGCAGCCGTCGAAGCCGAGCAACGCGAGCGCCAGCTGCGGCTGCACGCGCTCGCCCTCGTCCTCCTGACCATCGCCCTCCTCAACCGCGAAACTGCCTCGGCCGTTTTCCCGGCGATGGGGTTCTGGCTCCTCCTCGTCCGCGAGCGCGGACGGCTCCGCGACCCCCGCGCCTACCTGCCCCTCGCACCGTACGTCGCGCTGTTCGCGATCTACACGCTCATCGCGACGTGGTTCTTCACCGTCCGAAGCGACCAGCAGTTGAGCTTCGATCAGTCGGCAGTGGAGCGCGGCTGGTTCTACGTGA
Source organism: uncultured Dehalococcoidia bacterium (assembly GCA_937864275.1). Taxonomy (GTDB): domain Bacteria; phylum Chloroflexota; class Dehalococcoidia; order Tepidiformales; family Tepidiformaceae; genus Amarobacter. Next base: position 1,043 of record CALMIW010000832.1, on the reverse strand, counting down.
AGCAGGCGCTTCTCCCCACGACCAACCCGTCGACCGTCGCGGTTCGCGCTCAGCAAGTCCTGGGCCTGGTGGTGTTGGCAATGCCCCTGGCGGCCCTGTACACCCGCCGCTGGACGCTGCTCGCCCTCTGGCTTGGATTCCTCGGGTCCATCCTCCCCTACGCGTTCTTCAGCGTGGGGTACGGCCCTCGCTACTTCTACTTCCCGGGCGCCTTCCTCGCGCTTGCGCTTGGCGCCACGGCCGCCGAGCTCTGGCCCGGCGCCGCGCGTCTGTTCCGCCCGGAACGGCTCCAGCTGGCGGCGACGGCCGGGCTGGTCGTGTGTGCGCTGGCGGTCACTGTGCTGGGCGCGCGCCGCGTCGACCGCTGGGAGGAGAAGGACCCCGGATCCCAGCAGCGCTATATCGACGAACTCCTCCGAACCTACCCCGAGTTTCCCGAGGGCGGAACGCTCTTCGTCACCAATCTGCCGTTCCCGATGGCCGTCTTCTATGCCTACGTGGTCCAGCCGACGATCCAATACCTCTACCCCGGAGAGGAACGCAAGGTGCAGCCGTTCTTCCGCGAGAACCTGGAAGAAGTGCGCCCGTGGATTGGGCCCAAGGACGGGCTTTTCATTTACGGCGAACAGTAAGGGCCGGCCGGCCCGCTACTTCGACCCGGCCGGTTCCTCGAACAGCTTAAAGAGCACGGCGCCGCTGTCCTTCGGATGAAGGAAGGTGTGGCGCTTCCAGTCGCTTTCGATGATGCCGCCGAAGGGTTCGATGCCGTTGGCCCGGAGTCCGGCGACGGCTTCGTCGACGGAGGCGACTTCGCAGCAGACGTGGTGCATGCCGGGGCGCTTGGTGTCGATGAACTTCTGGACGAAGCTGTCCGGACGCGAGGGCTGGATGATCTCGAACTTCAGGAGGCTGCCGGGGATGGACATGATGGCGCCGTAGTAGCCGAGGTGGTCTTCCTGCCAGCGGCCTTCGAGCTTGCAGCCGAAGACGCGCTCCTGCCATTCGATCTGGCGTTCGATGTCGGTGACGGCCATGGAGACGTG
>CALMIW010000831.1 GCA_937864275.1 uncultured Dehalococcoidia bacterium | reverse complement strand
GCTGGGGGCCGACCTGGATGGCCCGCACGAGCGGCCCCCCCACCAGGTGGGGGAAGAACGACAGGTACATGCCGAACTCGATGGGCGAGGCCGGCTCGAGCTCGCGGCGGTAGATGTCCACCACGTAGCTGATGGCCTGGAAGGTGAAGAACGAGATCCCGATGGGCAGGATCAGCCGCAGCAGCGGGGGATTGGCGTCGAGGCCCAGCTTCGCCAGCCCGTTGGTGACGGAGACGACGAAGAACTCGTAGTACTTGAAGAACCCGAGCACGACGAGGTTGCCGCTCACCGCCAGCCCCATCAGCAGCTTGCGGGTGCCGTCGTCGTGGCTGCGGTGGATGGCCGTCCCCATCGCCTGGTTGAACAGCGTCGACCCGGCGATGAGCAGCACGAAGCGCCAGTCCCACCAGCCGTAGAAGACGTAGCTGGCCGCGAGGGTGAACGCCATCCAGGCGCGCCGGTTCGGGCGCAGGCGCCAGCTCACCAGGAACACGATGATGAAGAAGATCCCGAACTGGGCCGTCGGGAAGAGCATGGGTCGGCGTCACTCCTCGGGCCGGTGGTGCCGAGCCTACGCAGGGCGTCGCGCGCCCACGGACATGCTCGCCCTCACCGAGGCGCTACGAAGTCCAGTCGATCCGTGTGCACACCGGGATGGGCGTTCTCCGACTACTCAGTTCCCGTTGACCGAGAAGTGCATGTAGTCCTGATGTGAAGACCAGCGGCCTCCCCACCCCCATCCCAGTTGATCGAACGCACGCGTGACGAGATCGCCTTCATGAATCATCCCGGGTGCTGCCGCCGAGCGGTCGATACGTTCCGCGCCCAGAGGCGGAGTGGCAACACCGCTTGAAACGCTGGGGTTGTCAACTGGGTTGATGTCGACTGCGTGTCCGTAAGCATGCTGTGACCAGGCCGATCCTCCTCGTACAGCGCGACACTTGAACCCGACGGTGTTGTTGGAGCTCAGCCGGCTCGTGTCGTCAACTGGCAACGGGTCGATTGCATCCATCCGTTGGATGGGGAATTCCTCGGTGAAGAGGACTGCGAAGAGGTCGGCGATCTCTTCGGCGACGTCGGCATTGACGATCAATGTTCCTCGCCGGTCACTCCCGTCGTAGCCCCGATAGGGGACCTCGACGATGCGCAGATCGGCGAATCCAACCGGGCAGTCCTCCGCTTCGATGAGCTGCCCTGCCGCCGCTGCTTCCTCGTTCGGGGTCAGCGGTCGGATCGATGGCGTCGTGTCGGTCAAGGCACTTGTCGTCGAAGCGGCGGTGGGGAGTGTGGACGAGGAGTCAGAAGTGGGGAGAGCCAGTTGATGGCTGAGCGCGTCAGGCGGGGACGTCTGATCGCCGGGCGCGCAGCCGACCACGTGGGCAATGGCTACGACGACGGCCAATCCGACGAAGCACCCCCGGTTCGATCGATTGCCCCCGAGGTCGAGTCGACCCACCGTCAGTAGAGCTCGGAGGAGAACACAGGATCCTCTTGTACGAGGCTTCCACCTGTTCGAATGACCAACGAGATTTCGTCAATCGAGTAGGTGTAGGCACCATTGATCGCGGTGAAACCCGTGGAGGCATCTCCGGTGGCCGGAAGGACGATCATGTCCGCGTTGGTGGTGTTCCGCCCGTGATAGACGGGTCCCTGTGATCCGGTGCAGACGTGAATGACGAAGTTCCCCGCCTCGTATCGGGCCTGGAGGTAGCCAGCGTCGCGGTCGAGCCTGATGCTCACGTCGTTCGCGATATCGGGAGGACAGGCCACGTTCGTCCGTACCCCTGCCGTCGAGCCCCCCACGGATTCGGACGGACTGTCTGGCGTGGGGATGCTCGGAGAACTCGGCACTCGGGGAGTATCGGCGGTTGTCGGTGGTACTGAGGTTGCTGGCGCCAAGGTGGCACGCGGCGACCGCTCGCGCTCGGTCGTCGCAGTGGAGGAGACCTGTTGCGAGCCGTCATCACGGGTGGCCCAGATCGCAGCCGCAGAACCGAGGAGGACGACGACTATCCCGGCTGCAGCAACGAGAATCCAGCGGGCGCCCTGCGGCGGTGTGCCTGCTGGTCCGCTGTCGTCGACGGCAACTGCCGGCGGCGACGGCGACAATGGCGGCAGTGCACCTGCCTTCGCCGAAGGTGGGGTTGCGCTCGCGAGCGGTGATCCGCACGATGGGCAGAAGTGAGCTTCCGATCGTATGGAAGCTCCACAACTTGGACAGTCCACGCCACGCTCCTGCTCGCCTAAGGGCAGCGTAATCCTTTATCGTGCGCTGGCGGACAACGACGGGAGCGTGCCGTGGAGTGTGCGAGCTGTGGCACCACGGTTCGTGAGGGAAGTCGGTTCTGCCCCTCATGTGGTGGCCGAGCGGCAGATGCGCCCGTAGCGTCATTGGGGCCTCGCGACGGCAAGACGCTGCCCCCGCTCTCGCCGTCCGGTCCGTACGTCGCGATCTCGGCCACACCACACGTACGGGGAATCCTCCGGAACGGTCGCGCCGTGG
>CALMIW010000830.1 GCA_937864275.1 uncultured Dehalococcoidia bacterium | reverse complement strand
CGCGTTCCGCGTCGAGGAGCCCTTTCGCCTTCTCGGCATGCGCGATGAGTTCGCCGAGCATCTCCTGGCGAAGACTGGCCGGCTCCGGCACGCTGTCGTCGAGTGCCTGGCGAAGCTCGAACGCGGCACGCATCTCGTCCCGGGCCACGGCCAGTGCCTGCCTGAACGGCGCGACGTCCGATTCGCTGAACTGCGCCTCGGCGAAGCCAAGTTCCTGTTCGGCCTCGCGAAGGGCGTCGTCCGTCTCCAGGAGCAGCGCGTTCGCGCGCTTGTCGAGGTCGACGACTTGCCGCTTCACCTCTCCGGTCTTCTTCTTCCCACGAGTCTTGCGGACGACCAGGGCGATAACGCCGACCAGCGCGATGATGCCCAGCGGGACGAAGACGATGACGGCGAGGAACGTCAGGACTCCCCGGAGCACGCTCCCGCCGCCTCCGCCGCTGCTCTCGTTGCCGTTCCCGTTCCCGGCGGCATCGCTGGAGACAGCGCGCCCCAGGCCGTCGGCAAGTTCCGCGATGGCAGCTTCGAAGTCGCCGTCCGCGAGCCGCGGCTCGAGTTCGCTCGTCAGCAGGTCGTCGATCTCGTCGTCGGTCACTTCGTCGAGCATCTCGCCCACCCAGAGGGCGTCGGACCGGTCCTCGATGGCGACGAGAAGGAGGGCGTCGTTTCCGCCGAACGAATTCGCCGCGGCCACGGCATCCGCATAGCCGGTCACGGTCTCCGATCCCGTCGTCTCGACGAACAGCACCCAGAGTTGCACGTTGTGGTCGCGTTCGAGGTCGTCGATGGCATCCTCGACGCGGGACAGGTTCTCGATGACACCGGTTTCGTCCGTCACGCGCTCCTTCAAACGCGGGACGTCCTGGGCATGGGCTCCGGCGCTGGCCGCGAGCGCCAACAGTGCCGCTGCGAGCGCTGCCGCGAGGCCCCGCCAGTTCCGCATCGGACGCCGGACAACCACCATCTCACGCCCTCCCGGCGTCCATCTTACGAGAATGGGCCGGGTGCCACGTCCGCTGTGGGCCGGGGCTCGCCTGGGGCTCAGTCGATCCCTTCGGGCATCAGCAACTGGTCAAAGACGAGCTTCACCTCTTCCCGTTCCACCGCCCGGAGTTGCTTCGCCAGCGCGTTCGCGTGCTCGAGCGTGCCCAGTTCCTCGTCCTTGAGCACCAGCATCGCCCAGGCGGAGACGAGGACGCCGCGGAGCGTTGCCTCGACCTTTTGCGCCCGTCCGCGAAGTGCCGGCTCGAAGGCCCCTGGGTCCGCGGGATCCCGTGCCAGCTCCTTGGCGAGCGTGTCGAGGTGGTACTCGAGGCCGAGCAAACCATCGCGCACGGCCACCCGGACGTCGGTGGCCGTCGATGCCTGCTCCAGCCCCTCGGCAGATTTCAGGAGCGAATCCGCGACGCGGGCCGTGCGTTCTTCAGTCATGCCCAAACCCTCCACGGCACTCAGGCCGGTGCGTTCCAGTTCCCGTGATGCCCGGCTCCGCCACCTCGGTTGGAGAAGCCAACCATCGCCGCCAGCACAATAACGCCCGCAACACACGCGATGAAGAGCCAACTCATGTTTCGCCCCCTTCCGGCGCCGCACCCGGAGGCTTCGGCGCCCCGGGTTTCACGAACCAGTTTGCCGTGCCCGCGGACGCCCGCCGACGGCCAAACGTTCCAGCCTTGCACCCCTTAGGGACACAGAGAGGGCGCGCCAGCTGGCGCGCCCTCGTTCTGGGTGGATCCCGAGCGGCGTCAGGCCGCGGGCTTCGTCGCCGTTACGGCCGCTGAGGCAACGCCTTTGCCGCCAGGGTAATCCGTCGCGACCGAGGTGACTCCGGTGAAGCCGGCCGCGGCGATCTTCGCCGTGTAGTCGCTTTCCAGCAGGGCCCCGGCGACGCAGCCGGCCCACTGTTCCATATCTTCCTTCACGTCTTCCGGCACGGGCTTCGTCCAGACGATGTCGGAGACCTGCAACCGTCCGCCGGGCTTGAGTACGCGGAACGCCTCGCGGAAGACCTGGTCCTTATCGGGCGAGAGGTTGATGACGCAGTTCGAAATGATGACGTCGACCGTGCCGTTCTCGATGGGAAGGTGCTCAATTTCGCCGAGGCGGAACTCGACGTTCTTGGCGCCCACCTTCTGCTGGTTCTTGCGGGCGAGGGCGATCATCTCGGAGGTCATGTCGACGCCATAGACGCGTCCCGAATCGCCCACCATCTTCGCCGCGAGGAAGCAGTCGATGCCACCGCCGGAGCCGAGGTCGAGGACGACCTGGCCGGGAAGCAGCGCGGAGATGGCGGTCGGGTTGCCACAGCCGAAGGCGACGTCCGTCACCGTCGAGGGGAGGTCGCTCACGTCGGACTGCCGGTAGAGCTCGGCGACGTTGGTCACGATGGTCTGGTCGTCGCTCACGCCGCAGCAACTGACGTCGGCGCTGGAGTCGGTGCCGCAGCAGGAGCTCGCCTGTGAGGCCGGCGACGGCGCGCAGCAGCCCGCCGCATCGACGATGGGCAACGCCTCGTCGGCGTTGAGCACGCCGCGAACGCGGTTGCCGTAGGCCTTGGAAACTTCAGAACGGATCTCTTCCGGGGAACGTGCCACCATTGCGGGCAGCCTCCTGTGTGCGTTTGCATCGAAAAAATACGATGGAACACCCCGGGCTGTCAACATCGCATTTTTACGAATATGATGGCCGCATGAAGGTGATCGAAGACCTCGAAGTCGAAGAGCAGCGCGCGGCGGCGGTATTCCGCGCCCTCGGCAACCCGGCACGCGTCCGCATCGTGCGCGAACTGGCGAAGCGGAACGCCTGCGCCACGAGCGACTTCGTCGAGGTGCTCCCCCTGGCGCAATCGACCGTGTCCCAGCACCTGAAGGTCCTCAAGGAAGCCGGCATCATCACGGGTTCGATCGAAGGCGACCAGTGCTACTGCCTGAACCCCGAGACAGTACGCTGGCTGGCCAACTTCACTTACGACATCTGCTGCGCCGACGAGTCCTGCACTACCTGCTGAGACCGCACGGGCCCCATCCGTCCCGCCGCACCTCGTGCCGCGACCGGCCGCGAGTGGACAACGTCACCGGCGCCGCTATCGTTTGCGGAACTGGCCGCGCTCATCGCGGCCGCCCCGGAGAAACGCATGACCACCTCGCTCGAACCCGGACTCCAGGTCCGTTCCGAAATCACGCCCGAAGGCGCCGTCCGCCTCTCGCTCGTCTCCGTACCGACCGCAGCGCCCGGCCCGAACCAGGTCGTCGTGCGCGTCGAAGCGTCCCCCCTGAACCCCTCCGACCTCGGACTCCTCTTCGGCGGTGCCGACATGACGGCGGCGACGCAGTCGGGCACACCGGAGAGCCCGGTCGTGACCGCGCCGCTCGCACCCGCTGTGATGCGGGCGATGGCCCCGCGCATCGGCCAGTCGCTGCCCGTCGGCAACGAAGGCGCCGGCGTCGTGATCGCCGCGGGTGACTCGCCGGCCGCCCAGGCGCTGATGGGCAAGACGGTGGCAATCCTCGGCGGCTCGATGTACAGCCAATACCGCGTGCTCGATGCCGGCCAGTGCCTGCTGCTGCCGCCTGGCACCACCCCGGCGCAGGGCGCCTCCTGCTTCGTCAACCCGCTCACTGCCCTCGGCATGACCGAGACCATGCGCCGCGAGGGCTTTACCGCCCTCGTCCACACGGCTGCCGCCTCCAACCTCGGGCAGATGCTCCAGAAGCTCTGCCTCAAGGACGGCATCGGACTGGTGAACATCGTGCGCAAGCCGGAACAGGCGGAGATCCTGCGCCGAATTGGTGCGAAGTACGTCTGCGACTCCTCTTCCGCGACCTTTATGGACGACCTCGTCGAGGCCGTCGCCGCCACAAACGCGATGCTGGCGTTCGATGCCGTCGGCGGAGGCCGGCTCGCCGGCCAGGTCCTCACCGCCATGGAGATCGCAGCGAACCGGAACGCCACCGAGTTCAGCCGCTACGGTTCGACCGTGCACAAGCAGGTCTACATCTACGGCGGCCTCGACCGCGGCCCGACAGAGTTCAACCGCGCGTTCGGCATGGCCTGGGGCATCGGCGGATGGCTGCTGACGCCGTTCCTCCAGAAGATCGGGGCCGATGCGGCCCAGGCGCTCCGGGAGCGCGTCGCCTCGGAGATCACGACGACCTTCGCGAGCACCTACACGCGCGAGGTCTCGCTTCGGGAGATGCTGCAACTCGAACACATCGCCGTGTACGGCAAACAGGCGACGGGCGAGAAGTACCTGGTGACGCCCCAGAAGTAGGGCGGCAATCTCGGCCCGCTCGGCCCTGATCCCGTGCCCGTTCGTACCACGGCAGCGCCGTCCGCCCGGCGAGAGTATTGCGCTATGAACTGGCGCGCATTGGCAGTAGTGTTCCTCGGAGCGGTTGTGCTGGCACTCGCGGGCTGGCAAGGGTTCAACGGCGGCGCGGCCGGCGCCGAGACGACTCGGCAACTGCGCATCATCAAAGTCGCCGCGAGCACCGACCATCCCGGCGGGGCGTTCGGTGGGAGTGTCAGCGCCGGAGTCGGGCCGTTCACCGTGGAGCTGGCCCCGGGTGCCGCGACGAGTCTCCCCGTGCTGCGCACGGTCGGGACAGACACGGTTGGCATCGCAGAGTCGCTCTGGCCCCCGGGATGGAGCCTCGTGGGGTACGCGCTGGTCCCCGACCCATCCGGCACCGCCAACTGCCCCGCAGACGTGGACTACGCGGGCGCGAACGTCATCCCCGCGGGCGAGACGCCGTACCTGGTGTGCATCAAGAACGACTACTCTTCGCTCGGGGAGAGCCGTCATCTGCTCCTCGGCGTTGTGACGTCGAGCGTGACGCATCCGGGCAGCGATGCGGTGGTCCAGCTGAGTACGGGACAGAACGTCGTGGTGCTGCTCGAAAAGGATCAGTCGAACTCCGCCCACGTCGAAGTCGCGATCCCGGCCTCCATGGTCCGCGTCACCCGGGTGGCAGTCCCCGTCGACTGGACATCCGACCGTCTGGCGATCGTCGCGGACCCATCCGGGACCCGGACCTGTCAGCTCGGCATGCAGAACGACTACGCCGACATCCCTGAAGGCGCCGGACGGTACCTCGTGTGTGTCGAAGCCACGTACCACCCGCCGGACGCCCCGCGCAGCCTGGGGCTCGGCATCGATGCCGGGTCGGCAGCACATCCGGGAGGGTCGTTCGAAGTGGTTGTCGGCGCTTCCACCTATTCCGTGACACTGCCCGCTGGCCAACCGACAAGCGTCACGACGGTTGTGACGGTGCCTCCGCCGGGCACGGCCGCGGTTTCGTTCCGTGCGCTCTCGAGTGGATGGCGGCTGCTCGGGTACAACCTCTGGGGCACGACAGCGTCGGCGTCATGCGCTTCGGTTCCGCAGGTTTCGCCCGCGGGAGGGACGGCGCTCTCGCTTCCGCCCGGTTCTCGCCCGTTCCTGCTCTGCGTCCACGCCATCTATCTTCCGCTGCGGGCATACCTGCCGTTTGTCGCACGCGACGCGCAATGAGGCTCCCGGCTGTGCGGGCCGGCGTTCGGTTCAGCGTGGATGGGGGGTGGTGGAGACGAGGGGACTCGAACCCCTTACCTCAGCGATGCGAACGCTGCGCTCTCCCAGATGAGCTACGTCCCCGATTACAACAAACGAGCCGCTCCAGTTCACATCGTATGGAGCGGCCCGCGAATGGGTCAACCGTGGGATGGGATTACGACCGGTGGGACGACCCTCGCCCGATGCGATAGCTCGTCTCTCCCGTGAATTCCCGCTCTTTCCCGCACTTCTTGCAACGTCCCGGCGTCAGCTCCCCTCTCGGAGGTTCCAGTACCCAATGATGGACACAGTCAGCGACCATTTGGAGCGCCTCGGCTTTGGACATGCAAACACCCCTCGAATTATTCGATTGTGATGAACGGCCGAGGGTGCGTGACACCCCGCCACCGGCCGTTCGGCAGTGTAGTCCCAGCTATAGACGGTTTCAATGGGCTATTTCGATTCGTCCAGCAGTCCGGGCAAAGGTGTAATGGATATCACCCCACCCGAGACATCGATGGCTTCGATGACTTCGGCGATCGCCGGGACCAGGATTTCCCCCCGCTCGCCCGTAACGACGTACACGTCGTTCGCGCCCGTCTGGAGCACTTCTGTGATTCGCCCGAGCTCTTCGCCGCCGGCCGTCACCACGCGCAGGCCGATGAGTTCGTGGACGAAGTACGACTCGTCATCATCCCGCTGGACGTCGTTGTCCGCCGCTTCGAGCAGTTCGCCCCGCAGCAATTCCACATCGTTCCGGCTGTTGATGCCGTTGAGCTTGAGGATCCAGTGCTCCTGGTCGGCGCGAGCCCGCTCAACCACCCGCCGGACCCCGGCGAGGTAGACCGGGCGTCCGCGCTGGAGGTTCCGCGCAGTCGGCGAATAGGCGAGCACGCGGATCTCGCCCTTTAGCGCATGGGGACGCAGAACGCGCCCGACGGCGGTGTAGCCGGGGCGCGGTTCTTTGGGCGTGGTCGTGGGGTTGAGGGGGCGCGGCCGGCGAGGCTTCGGCGGTGAGGCCGGTGCTTCTGCGGCGGGCGCGGGCTCTTCGCTGGTCAGTCGCCGATCTCCAGGTTGACGCGCACATCCTCACGGACGGCGGCGACCTTCACGAGGGCGCGCAAGGAGCTGGCGATCCGCCCGCCCTTGCCGATGACCTTGCCCCAGTCGTCTTCCGCGACGTCCAGGCGGACGCCGACGCGGTCGCCGTCTTCCGTTTCCGTCACGCGGACTTCCTCGGGGTGGTCGACTAGTTCTTTGGCGAGGTATTCCACGACCTCGCCCATCATGGTGTTTGCCACGGACTACTCCTCGGCGGGGGCTTCTTCTGCAGCGGGTGCTTCGGCAGCCTCGGCGGCTTCCTTTTCGGCCTTCGCGGCGGCGGCGGCCTCGGCTTTGGCTGCCTTCTCGGCTTCCTCGGCCCTCACCTTGGCGCGGGCCTCGGCGGCCTTCGCCTGCTCGGCGCGCTTCACTTCGAGCTTCGCCTTCACGACCGGGGCCTTCTTCTCCATCACGCCGGCGCGGACGAGGATCTTCTCGGCCGATTCCGACGGCTGGGCGCCCTTCTTGAGCCACTCTTTCGCCTTCTCGCCGTCAACGACGATGGACGGCGGGTTTGCGTGAGGGTCATACGAGCCGAGGTTCTCGATAAATCGCCCGTCGCGCTTGTCGGGCTTGTCCGCGACGACGACGCGGTAGAACGGGTGGCGCTTCTTGCCGATGCGCTTCAGGCGGATCCGGATCATTGCTACTCCTGGAGATACACCCGCTCCGATGGCGGGCGGAAAAGTGCACTTCGAACTACGGTACAACATCCGACCATAAGAGGCGAAGCACTCTGCCGCCCGGTCGAACGTGCGACCGGCCGGTCGAGAGGATTCGCCTCCCGGACTACCGGAACATCGGCATCTTGCCGCTGCTCAGCGTCTTCGCGATTTTCCTCGCCTCGAAGAACTGCTTGAGCAACTGGTTCACCTGCGAGGCGTCGGTACCGCTGCCGCGTGCGATCCGCTTGCGCCGCTTCCCGTCGATCTTGTCCGGGTGGCGGCGCTCCCACGGCGTCATCGAAAGCACGATCGCCTCGGCCTTGTTGAAGAACGAGTCGTCGATGTCGTCGACGTTCAACTGGGCCTTGATCTTGCTGAAGCCCGGCAACATCCCGACGAGTTGTCCGAGCGGACCCATTTTCCGCACCTTCCGCAGCTGCTCCACGAAGTCCTGGAGGTCGAAGGTGCCCTTCTTCATTTTCTCCGAGAAGCGGTCGGTGTCTTCGTCGCCGATCGTCTCTTTGGCCTTTTCAATGAGCGAGAGCATGTCGCCCATGCCGAGGATTCGGCCGGCGAGACGGTCCGGGTAGAACGGTTCGAGCGCGTCGGCCTTCTCGCCCATGCCGATGAATTTCACCGGCACGCCGGTCACCTGGCGGATGCTGAGCGCGGCCCCGCCGCGGGCGTCGCCATCCATTTTCGTGAGGATGAGCCCGGTGGTGCCGACCTTGTCGTGGAACTCCTTCGCGGCGGTGACGGCATCCTGGCCGGCCATCGCGTCGGCCACGAACAACACTTCTTCCGGCGCGAGCTGGGAACGGAGGCCGGCGACCTCCTTCATCATCTCCTCGTCGATGTGGAGCCGGCCGGCGGTGTCGACGAGGACGTGCGTCGCATTCATCCGCCGGGCTTTTTCGAGGCCGTTCGCGGCGATGACAGCGGGCTTCTGGGTGGCGCCCTCTTCGTGATAGGGCACGTCCAACGCCTTCGCCAGTGTCACCAGCTGGTCGACGGCGGCCGGTCGGTAGACGTCGCAGGCGACGACGAGCGGCCGGTTGCCCTGCTTCTTCAGCAGGTTCGCGAGCTTGGCGATGCTTGTCGTTTTCCCCGAGCCCTGGAGGCCGACGAGCATGATGACGGTCGGCGGCCGGGAAGATGTCGCCAACTGCGGCGCCGCTCCGCCCAGGATCTCGATGAGCTCGGTGTGGACGATGTCGATGACCTGCTGGGCGGGCGAGAGGCTGCGCAGCACCTGGGCGCCGAGCGCCTTCTCCTTTACGCGGGTGGTGAACTCGCGGACGACTTTGAAGTTCACGTCGGCTTCGAGCATGGCCATGCGCACTTCGCGCAACGCCTGGTCGAGGTCTTCCTCGGTCACAATCCCGCGCGATCCAAACTTCTTGAACGCGCCCTGCAGCTTGTCGGTCAGCGATTCGAACATCGTTCTCCAGTGTACGGGAGGCGCTGCGTGGGCGGCACCACTCCCCCGGAGGGGGCGAAAAAGGTGTACGGTGGGGGGCATGCAACTGCTTCCGGACGAAACCCCTGTCGAAATCGCCCCCGTTTGCCAGCACCATTGGATGCTCGCCACGCCCGTTGCCGGCGTCAGCACCGGGCTTTGCCGGGAGTGCGGCGCCTCGCGCGACTTCGGCCAGGTGTTCGCCCCCAGTTCCTACAACCGACTGCGCCGGAAGTAGTCCGATCGCTTCGCCCGCCGAAACTGGAGGCCCCGTGGACCGAGATCAGAAGGTAGCCGCCCTGCGCGAGCGCGCCGAAGAGATCCGCCGCCTCGCACTCGACGAGTTGGATGCAACAGCCCGGAAGAACAGCACCTGGGGCTCCGCGGACCACCGTTCCGCACGCGATCGGGTCGAACGGGAGTGCGACCAGGCGAACCTCCGCCTGCAGACGCTCGACGACGCATCGCTGGAACGCGAACTGACTCGGGTTGAGGTAACATAAGACGGTGGAACGGCCGATGGCGGGAACGGCGCGAGCCGGTTGAATCCGCCGTCGGACATTGACAGGGCAGGTACGATGCCCATCAAGCAATTCGCCCCACACCCTGCGCCGTCTCCAGCGTACCGCTGCTGCCTCCGCCGCCTGTGATAGCAACCCATCTGGAGGTACCTATGGGCATTCTCGACAAGATCTTCCGCCGCAAAGCGAACCACGACGAGTGGCTCGAAAAGAACCCTGGCAAGGGCAGTTTCACCATGGACGCCTCGCCGGTGACGCCGGCCGAACAGGCCGCGACCCGCGCCCGCATGGAAGCCGAACTGGACAAGCAGAACGACAAGCGCTCGCAGGCATGAAATGCCCGCGCTGCGCTTCGTCATCGCTGATAACGAGCCACGCTTCGATCGCCTGCCTGTCCTGCGGCCACGCAGTCACTGAGCCGGCGCACCAGGCCTGGGACAAGGTGTCCAGCGTCCGCGGCGCATCAAGGCTCCTCGGCCCCGCGTGGACTGATGCCGAACGCGCCCTCTGGAGTTCGGCCGAAGCTCGCGTTCGTTAGCCGGCCGGGAACGTCTCGAAGCTGCGCTCGCAGCCGATCCGCGCTTCGAAGTCCACGCCGAGAGTGTCTTCGGCGTGGGGGACTTCTTTCGTCACCATCACCAGATCGCCCGGCCCGAAGTCTTGCCAGTCGGCAAGGCCCGGCCCGGTCGCGAACCTCATGCCAGCCGGGTAGATCTACATCGCAGGGCCGAACAGGCTCTCGAACGTCGCCGCGCGCAGCGAGGCGGGGACCGAGACGGTGATCCGGTCGCCCGGGGTGAGCTTCCAGGTACCGTCAGGCACCGAGGTTGCTTCGTCGCGCCTGACCAGCAGCACGCGAACGCCCTTGGGCAACCCCGAATCGAGAAGCTGGCGGCCGGCGATCGGCGAGGTAGCAGGGATCACAATCTCGAGTGCCGCCAGGTCGCTATCGAGGGCAGTTAGCGGTCGCACGTGCTGGCCCACAGCGCGGCGATAGGAGCGCAACAGGTCGGCTCCATCCACCACACCAAGGACGCGTGCGTCTTCCGTGATCGGAAGCCAACGGCGTTCGTTGGCGGTGAGGAGGTCGAGTGCGGTATCGAGCGTCACGTCGGACGGAATGGTGGTCGGCACTGGCCGCGCTATCTTGCCCACCGAAAGCACATTCGCTTCGACCGCGGCCCGGAGATCGCTCTGGTTTGCTTCAGAGAACTTGCCGTTGCCGTTGTTGACCATCGCGAACTGCTCGTGGGCCAGTTCGAG
>CALMIW010000829.1 GCA_937864275.1 uncultured Dehalococcoidia bacterium | reverse complement strand
CTGGAGTTGCCAAAACAGGTGGCGGTCCTCCAGCCGGGCCAGACCCTCGGCACGATCGCCCAGCTCCATGACATTCCGCTCGCCGACCTCGCGGCCGAGAATGCGCTTGCCGAAGACGCGGTCGTCGCCCCCGGCACGGAGCTGAAGCTCCCCGCCGACGCCATGTACGTTGTCCAGGCCGGCGACACGTGGGCGCTGATCGCCACCGAACACGCAACCACGCCTGCCGACCTGGTGGCCGCCAACGACCTCGCCGTCAGCGATCCGATTTCTGCAGATGCCGGAGATCAAGGCGTATGTCGTCCAGGGCGATTCACTCGACGACCTCGCCCAGGGTTACGGCAACGTCAGCGCCGACAGCATCGCTTCCAAGAACGGGATCGAGGCCAACAGCATCCTCGCTGTCGGCACGAGCCTCCACCTCCCGGACGACGCCTGGGGCACCGCGCCGGGCGACGCCAAGAACCCGGGCACTGCCTGCGTCCAGTACGCCGTCTCGGCGAGTGGCTTCGACAAGGTCCTGGGCCTCGTCGAGGAGACCACCAAGCCGCCGACAGCGTCGGAGGAAGTGAAGATCGAGGCGCACGCCAACGACTGGACGCTCACCGCCGATGGCGCCGCGCAGGCGCCGAACAAGGGCGTCGCCCTCATCGCGAAGGGCACGCAGATCGTCTTCACGTCAGTCGTCGGCCTCCACAACATCAAACTCAACGGGACCGTCGAAGGCGCAGACCTCAAGCAGGGCGATACCCGCACCTTGACCTTCAACGACACCGGAGAGTTCCTCATCGAGTGCAGCTACCACCCCGACATGTGGGCCACCCTCTTCGTCGAGTAGGCAAGCACCCCTGAAACCTGAAAGAGGGGCCTTCGAGGCCCCTCTTCGTTTGACCGTCGAATCTGGCGTCGGTAGCATCGGCCTTACTATTGCCCCCGGCCATCGGCCGGAATTTGAAAGAGGTTTGCCATGGCAGCAGCACAAACAGGCAAGCGTTACGTCGTCCCCGGCGGCGTTGCCGAATTCATCGTTACCAAGGGCGGCGCCGGCGAGCTCCGCTGCGGCGATGCCGCGATGCAGATGCGCGGCGCCGAGGATGCCTCGGTCAAGGTCGACACCACCGGCATGGACGCCGTCCAGCTCGGTAAGCGCTACAAGGATGAGGAGACCGGCATCGAGGTCCTCGTCGTGAAGCCCGGTCCCTGCGCGCTCAACGTCGATGGCCGCGCAATGGAACTCCTCCAGCCGAAGGTCCTTCCCTCCGCCGACTGAGGCGCCGAAGCCTTCGTTCTCATCAACCGTCACCGGGGCCCGCCAGGGCCCCGGTTGCGCGTCCGGCAGTGCAGGAGCCGCTCATGTCCGCCGAAGCCTTCACCCGCGCCGATGGCCCGGGACGCTACATCGTCAACCGCGTCTCCCGCGGCCCCTGGGACCAGAACTCGCTCCATGCGCGCGTGCTCGCCGGTCTCTTCGGGCACGAGATCGAGATTGGCTACGCCGGCGACGGCTTCCACGTCGCCCGCCTGACCATCGACCTCTACCGCCTCCCCACGCTCGCCCCCTGCGAGATCACCAGCCGCTACGTGCGCGAGGGCAACCGCATCCGCGTCGTCGAAGTTGAGTACCTCTCGGAGGGCGTGTCCTATGCGCGCGGCACCGCCGTGCTCCTGAAGCGGACCGACAACCCGGCGGGCAACGTCTGGAGCCCGCCCGATTGGACCGTGCCGAAGCCCGCCCAGCTGCCCGACCAGCGCATCCCTTCGGGGCTCGCGAACGCGAATTGGGAACCGATGTGGGAGACGAAGGCCATCACCTCCCGCGACCCGCAGAACGTCGGTCAGGGCGCCGCCTGGCTCCGGGAGACGCGCCAGTTGGTGGAGGGTGTCGAACTCACGCCGTTCGTGCGCGCCGCCTCAGCCGCCGATTGGACGAACCCGGCAGCCAACTGGGGCAGCAACGGCCTCGAGTTCATCAACGCCGACATCACCCTCTACCTCCACCGCTACCCCCGCGGCGAATGGGTCGGCTTCCACGTCGCCTCGCACCACTCCGCCGATGGCATCGCCGTCGGCGAGTGCACCATGTACGACGAGGAGGGCGCGATCGGCAGCAGCACCGTCTGCGCCATCGCCCAGCGCCGCAAGTCGTGAGTCGGGGGCGGTAACCGGCGAGGAAATCCGCTCGCACCCCCTCTTCAAGCGGCTTGTGAAAATGAGTACGATCTGCGCATGAGCCTCGAGAAGACCATCGAGGGGGCCATCCAGGAGGCGATGGCCGCCGGTGCGTTCGCAAACCTCCCGGGCGAGGGCAAGCCGCTCCCGCTCGCCCGCCGTGACCAGGGCGCCGCCGGCGACAACTGGCTGGGCTTCAAAATGCTCGAGAACGCCGGCTACCTGCCGGAGTGGCTCAACCTGGGCCGTGAGATTGAGTTGGACATCGAGGCCCTCGCCGTCATCGACCGCAACCCCGAGGACTACTGCCGGAGCGCCGGCTCGCCCGAAGACTGGGCGCGCCTCGGTCCCGCTGTCGATCGCCTGCGCGCCACCTACGAGACGAAGGCGCGCGAGATCCGGAAGAAACAGGACCGCTTCAACCACGACGCGCCCGGCCCCCTCAGTCAGCGTCCTGGCATCTGGGTGGAGCACCACCTGGAGCGATTGTCGGCGCGGGAAAGTGCCTCTGGGCGCCCGTCCTAGGGAGTCCCCCTCTTTCCTCCTTGTTCGTTCCTCTGGTACGGTAATCCTCCTGCGGCCCTTTCCGGGGCAATTCCGTGCGCACGAAGGCGAGGTGATCTCCCCTCTTGGCAGAAGTCATCGTCGGCGATGGTGAGCCCTTCGAGGTTGCGTTGAAGCGCTTTAACAAGCGCGTCCAACAGGATGGAATCCTGGCTGAAGCGCGACGTCGCGAGCACTACGAGAAGCCGAGCGTAAAACGCAAGAAGAAGGAAGCCGCCCGTTTGCGGAAGCTCCGCAAGAAGCAGCTCCGCAGCGAAGCCCGCGCAGCCAGCAGGCGCTAGCCCGGCTTTCGATTCCACGAACCATCGCGGGCCCGGCACAAACGCCGGGCCCGCTCCATTTCCCGGGAGTCCCATCATGGCCTCGCTCAAAGAACGCATCCAGGCCGACCTCGCCGATGCCATGCGCAACAAGGAGGAGACCCGCAAGTCCGCCCTCCGCATGCTCATCGCCGCCATCCGCAACGCCGAGATCCGCACTCCTCCGGCCGGCGCGAGCGATGCCCAACTCGCCGAGATGGCGAAGCTCCCCCCGCTCTCTCTCGCCGATGACGAGGTCCTGGCACTCATCCAGAAACAGCTCAAGCAGCGCCGCGATAGCATCGACCAGTTCGAAAAGGCGAAGCGCACGGACCTCGCCGACAAAGAGCGCGCCGAGGCCGCGATCCTCGAGGTCTACCTCCCCCAGCAGGCCGGCGCCGAAGAACTGGAAGCGGCCGCGGCAAAGGTGATCGCCGAGACCGGCGCGAGCGGCCCGCGCGACATGGGAAAGGTGATGGCGGTGCTCACGAAGCAGTTCGCCGGCCGCGCCGATGGTCGCCTCATCAACGAAACCGTGCGCAGGCTCCTGGGCGCCTGAGTGGCCATCCGTGCCGTGCTCTTCGATTGGGGCGGCACCATCGTCCGCGATGACTCGCTCGTCATCGGCGCGCCAACCGCCGCCGTCGCCGCCTTCGCCCGCAAGCGCCTGGAACTCGCTGTCGAAGACGACGCCATGGAGCGCGCCTTCCACGCCGTCCTTCCCGACTATCGCCCGGGCGTGACCGAAACCGCGCCCCACCTCTCGCGGCTGCTGGGCGCCGCGTTCACCTGGCTCGGCCTCGCTGTCGGCGCCGGGGACGTTGAAGCCTGCGCCCGGCTCTTCTTCCGCGAATCCACCCACGGCCTCGCGGTCTACGACGACGCGAGGGCCCTGCTCGCCTCGCTGCGCTACCGCGGCTACCGCATGGGCGTCGTCACCAACGCTATCTTCCCCGCCTCGCTCTTCGAACCGAAGGTCAACGAACTCGGCCTGGCCGGCTACTTCGATGCCTTCGTCTCCTCCGCCGATGTCGGCCTGGCGAAGCCGAACCCGAGCCCCTACCTGAAGGCCCTCTCGGAACTCGGCCTCGAGCCGCAGGAGGCCCTCTTCGTCGGCGACACGGCCGCCACCGATATCGCCGGCGCACGCGCCGCCGGCATGCGCGCCATCCTCATCGAGCGCACCGACCGCGCCCGCGACCGGGCGGGCTTTCTCGTCATCGAACGGCTTACCGCACTCAACGACCTGCTGGGAGAAGGCACCGTCGCCTGAGCCCTTCACCAGCCTCGCCGGCCCCCTCTGGTATCCTGACCCTGCATATGGCCCGTCCGACTCCGATTCGCCCGGTCTCCAGGACTGCCGCCGCGTTGCTCGGTCTGATCATCACGGCGGCGACCCTCCCGCTCGTCGTGCCGCTCTTCCGCTTCGAAGGCGGAATCCAGGAAGGCGACGTCGCGTCGAGCACCTTCCCGGCCGCGCACGAAGCCAGCTTCGAATCCGCCGCGCTCACCGAGGCGGCCCGCAATGATGCCGCCCAGGCCGTCCCCGAGCAGGCGCTGCCGGTCGATACCACGCTCCGCGACAAGCAGATCGAGCAGGCCACGCGCTACCTGGACCTCGTCCGCGCGATCGTCGTCCGGACCGACCTCAGCGCCCAGCTGAAACAGGACGCCATCGCGAAGCTCACCTCCCCGCAGCCCTTCACGAACCGGGAGCGCACCGTCTTCCAGTCCTTCGGCGCGACCGAGTTGCAGGAACTCGCGCGCAAAGTCGCAACCGGCCTGGACGCCATCATGAGTTCTCCGCTCAAGGCCGATCAGATCGATGCGGCCATCCGCGAACATGTCGCCGCCGCCCCCCAACCGGTCGCAACCGCAGAGGAGGGCGAGGCCCTGTCCGCGATGCTCCGCGTCTTCACGGTCGAGACCTTCCGCCTGGACGCAGCGGCCACCGAGGCCGAGCGCGCCGCCGCCCGCCAGCAGGTTGCGCCCGTCTTCCGCACCTACGCCGCCGGCCAGGTCATCGTCACCGAGGGCCAGGAGATCACCGCCCAGGACATCGAGGCCCTCAAGGCGACCGGCGTCATCGACGACGGGGTCGATTTCTTCGCCGTCGCCGGGGGAGCGATCGTCGCCCTCGGGGCCGGCCTGGTCGCTGCCGCCTACGCCTTCCTCTTCCAGCCGTTCGCCAGCCCGGCCACAAGGCGGATGGCGTTGATTGCCGTCAGCTTCGCCGCGGTCCTCGTCGCCGTGCGCGTACTGCTCCCGCTCGTCACGCCGGATTCCGAGCACCGCTACTTCGCCTTCGCGATGCCGGTCGCCACCGCCGCCGTCATCGCCGCCTGCTTCGGCGAACTCTCCTTTGCGGCCCTCGTCGCCGTCCTCGCCGGGCTGCTCGCCGCGTTCATCGGCGGCACCGCCCCCCAGATCGCAGGCACGTCCTACGTCGGCTCGCTCCAGTCGCTCGAACTCGCGATGGCCTACACCGCCGGGGGGTTGGCCGGGGCCGCCGCCGTCTACCGCGCCAGCAGGCTCAGCCGCTTCGCCGCCGCGGCAATGGCCATCGCCCTCGCCACCAGCGCCGTCATGGCCGCCTTCTGGCTCGTCTCCGCCCAGCGCGCCAACGTCGACCTCGCCTGGATCGCGCTCGCGGCGGGCCTTCACGGGCTCGGCGCCGCCCTGCTCTCCGTCGGCGTGTTCGTCGTCCTGGCAATGGTCTTCGGCATCACCACCCGCCTCCAGCTCATGGAACTCGTCCAGTCCGACCACCCGCTTCTCCGCCGCCTCCAGGACGAGGCCCCTGGCACCTACCACCACAGCATGCTGGTCGGCGCGCTCGCCGAACGCGCCGCCGTCCAGGTCGCGGCAGACCCCCTCCTCGTCCGCGTCGGCGCCTACTTCCACGATATCGGCAAGCTCGCCATGCCCGGGCACTACGTCGAGAACATGCTCGACGGCGCCACCAGCCCGCACGACGCCATGGAGCCCGCCGAGAGCGCGAAAGTTATCCGCGCCCACGTCACCAATGGGCTGGACCTCGCCCGGAAATACCGCCTGCCGAGCCTCGTCCGCGACTTCATCCCGCAGCACCACGGCACCCGCCTGGTCACCTACTTCTACCGCCAGGCCGCGGCCTCCGGCCAGCCCGTAGCCGCCGCCGACTACCGCTACGACGGCCCCCGGCCCCAGACGCGCGAGGCCGCCATCGTCATGCTTGCCGATTCCTGCGAGGCGGTCAGCCGCGCCCGCCAGGACGAAGGCGCCGCCGCCATCGACCAGATCGTCGACTCCGTCTTCGCCGAGCGCCTGGCCGAGGGCCAGTTGGACGAATGCGACATAACGCTACGCGACCTCCAGGCGGTCGCCGCCAGCTTCAAGGCCACCCTGCGCGCCGTCTACCACCCGCGCGTTGCCTACCCCTCGCCCACCCCCGAGGAGATCGCCACCCTCGCCCGCGGCGAAACCCCGATGCCGGGCTAATCACCCCCCAAAATCAGAGGACCCGCAGGAATGCGGGTCAGCGCCGCCGCCACCGCCACCCTCGGCCACAGCCCCCCAGGATCAGAGGACCCGCAGGAATGCGGGTCAAAACCATCGCCAACGACCCCGGCCGCGGCCCACCCGCAGCTAGTCCACGGCGCCCGCCGCCGGCCCCGCCTTCCCCTGCTCCTCCGCCGCCTTCACGATGCGCCCGAACGTCTCCGCCAACACCTCGGCGGATTCCGGCGTCAGGAAGTCGATGAAATGCTCCCCAACCCCGCGCAGGTGGGCCGGGGCCGCGTCCCGCAGTCGCTTCCGGCCGGCCGGGGTCAACTGCACCCAGCGGCCGCGCCGGTCATCCGCATCCGCCGAGCGATTCACCAGCCCGGCCGTGCACATCCGGTCGACCAGCCGCGTCAGACCGCTCTTGCTGAGCAGCACTGCCGCCGCCAGCTCAGTCATCCGCAGCCGGCTCCCGCGCGCCTCCTCCAGCTGGACGAGGACGTCGTACCACGAGAGCGGCAGGTCGCGCTCACGCTCCAGCTCCTCTTCGAGCAGCGCCATCACCCGTGCGTGCGCCGTCAGAAACCCGCGCCACGCCCTCATCCCGCCGTCGTTTTCCATCTCGCCCATCATGGATTCAGGACCTCCCACCCGGCAACGTCCAACCGCCCTTGCACGGCCGCCCGAACGACCATCCGCTCTCCTGACAGGCTGCTGTCAGCAATGGCCGGCGTCTCCTTCGTTTGGGGGATGTGGCGCGGGCAGGCCCATCCGCCATACTGGTCAGCCCGCGCCACCTTGCGCCTGGAGCGTCCATGTCCGCAATTGTCGCGAACGGGCTCGCGAAGCACTTCCCGCCGGATATCCGTGCCGTCGACGGGATCGACCTCGACATCCCCGAGGGACAGGTCTTCGGCTTCCTCGGCCAGAACGGCTCCGGCAAGACGACGACCGTCCGCATGCTCACCACGCTGCTCAGGCCTACCGCGGGCACCGCGCGAGTCGCCGGCGTCGACGTCCTCGCCGATCCCGAGCGCGTGCGCAAAGCCGTCGGCGTCGCCCTCCAGGAAGTCGGCCTCGATGAGCTCCAGACCGGCCGCGAACAGCTCTCGCTCCAGTCGCGGCTCTTCGGCATCTCCCCCGCCGAGACCAGGCGCCGCGTTAACCACCTCCTCGAAATCATCGCCCTCACCGACGCGGCCGACCGCCCGGTGAAGGGCTACTCGGGCGGCATGAAGCGCCGCCTGGACCTCGCCTGCGCCCTCGTCCACGAGCCCCGCGTCATCTTCCTCGACGAGCCGACCACCGGCCTCGACCCCATCACCCGCGACCAGGTCTGGCGCTACGTCGAAGAGCTGAACCGCGACGGCGTCACCTTCTTCCTCACCACCCAGTACCTGGAAGAAGCCGACCGCCTCTGCCACGACATCGCGATCATGGACCGCGGCAAGATCGTCGCGAAGGGCTCCCCCGCGGCCCTCAAGTCCTCAACCGGTAGCGACGCCATTCCGGTCTCCTTCGCCACCGCCGCCGAAGCTACCCGCGCCGACGCCCGCATCCGCCGGTTCGAAGGGATCGACACCACCGCCATCGCCGGCCGCGAAGTCGTCGCCTATCTGAAGAACGGCGCATCGGCCGTCGCGGGCATCGTCCTCGCCCTCAACGACGAAGGGCTGACCGTGCGCGAACTGCGTCTCGCCCAGGCCACCCTCGATGACGTCTTCCTGCGGGCCACCGGCCACCACCTCGAGGTCCGTGAACGCCCCGATGGCGCCGCGGTGCCGGGAGGTGCCGCGTGAGCCGCTTCCTCACCACCACCTGGCTCCTGATGGCCCGCGCCCTCCGCGAGGCCCGCCGCACGCCCGCGAACGACCTGGGCAACGCCTTCATCCCGCTCTTCTTCTACGCCGTCACCGTCGGCGCGGTCGGCGGCGTCGCCCGCGAAGCCTTCGGCGTCGACGACTACAAGGGCTTCCAGCTCCCCGTCGCCCTCCTCCAGGGAGCGGCCGGCATCGCCGGGGGCGCCGGCCTCGCCCTCACCCAGGACATCCAGTCCGGCTACTTCGAAAAGCTCATGCTCACCTCGACCCCTCGCTTCGCCATCGTCCTCGGCCGCATGCTCGCCGATGCCGTCAAGGCGCTCGGCCTCTCCGTCCTCATCATCGCCATGGCCCTGGCCTTCGGTTCCGGCTTCGAAACCGGCCCGGCCGGGATGGCGGTGCTGCTCGTCGGGACCGCCGCCTTCGCCCGCGACAATTCGGTCACCTACCTGATCGAGGGCCAGCGCTCGCTGATCACCGCCGGCTGGGAGCCTGCCGCCCTGCTGAAAGGCGCCGCCGCCATCGTCGGGATCGGCGCGTTCACCTTCACCCTCACCGCCCTCGCCCTCCGCAGTCGCGCGGGCTAGCGCCTACGGCTCCAGTTCGAACCGCCCTCCGCTGCCGCGGTAGCGAAACAGCCGCCCGTCGGGCGTGGCCAGCGTCGCCAGCCAGCCCGGCACCAGCGCCTGGCTGCACATCTCGCCGGCTCTCGCCAGCCCCAGGCAGCCGTTCGGCCAGGTCCGCTCCTCGAAGGCGACCAGCGCCAGCGACCCGGCCGGCAGGCCGAGCCGCCCGGCCAGGTCCGCCGTCAGCAACGGCGCCACCCCGTCAGGTCCCGGCCTCGCCGATTCCGCCAGGCTCACCAGCCGCGGCGGCGCCGTCTCCGCCGCTCCGGGAGTACCGGTCCCAGCCGGTCCTACCTCCACCTCCACCCGGAACCCGCAGCCGGCCGCCACGAACGCCGCGATCAGCCCCAGCACGATGAACTTCACACCACCCAAGACGCCGCACCCGCACCTAAAGTTCCGGTGCCCTTTCCTCTTTCCTCGTTCCTCTTTCGCCTTTCCTCTCCCACAGGTACAGTTCGCACAAATGTTCGAAGCACCGGCCAGGGCCACCGCCACCCGCGACCGCCTCCGCGCCGCGCTCAACCAGCCCCTGCGCGGTGAGCCCGCCCTCCGCCGCGAGAGCGTCACCGAGTTGCTCGACCTCTCCACCCTCGGTGGCCACTGGTTCGAGTCCGAGCACGGCCCCGGCTACGTCGTCGAAAGCGTCTACGAAGCGGGCCACTGCCACGGCGATATCGCTCTTCACCGCGCCCTCGCGATCGAGCCCGCCCGCCTCGCCGGCCAGGTCCGCGACCCCCGCCTCGGCGAAACCGAGGCCCGCGACTTCCTTTACGTTGACACCGAAACGACCGGCCTCGGCGGCGCCGGGACGATGGTCTTCCTCGCTGGCGTCGCCCGCTTCGAAGGTTCCACCCTCGTCCTCCGCCAGTTCCTCCTGCCCGGCCCCCAGTACGAAGGCGGCCTCCTCGGCGGCATCTCGCGAGAGCTCGGCGGCGCCCGCGCCCTCGTCAGCTACAACGGCAAGTCGTTCGACGTGCCGGCCCTCGAATCCCGCTACATCCTTTCCCGCCAGAAGCCCGCCCTCCGCGCGCTCCCCCACCTGGACCTCCTTCATCCCAACCGCCGCCTCTTCAAGGGCGTTATCGAGTCCCACCGCTTGCCGATGGTCGAACGCGAGTTGCTCGGTTTCGAACGCGAGGACGACTGCCCCTCCGCCGAAGTGCCGGAGCGCTACTTCCGCTTCCAGCGCAGCGGCGACCCGACCCACATCCGCCCGGTGCTTCGCCACAACGCCTGGGACATCCTCTCGCTCGTCGCCCTCGCCGCCCACCTTGCCGCCGTCTGCGAGGATGGCCTCAGCCACCCCCTCCAGCCCGCCCGCGCCGCCGAATCCGCCGGCGAGCACGCCGCCGCCGCTCGCCACTACGAAGCGGCGCTGGATGTCGCCCCAGGCCGGCCGGAGCGCCTCGAGGCGCTCGAGCGCGCCGCCCGCTGCCACGCCCGCACCGGCGAATGGGAGGCCGCCGCCAGCCACTGGCAGGCGCTCATCGACGAACCCCGCAGTCGGCGCGTCCTCCCCTACGTCGAAC
>CALMIW010000828.1 GCA_937864275.1 uncultured Dehalococcoidia bacterium | reverse complement strand
CTCCATCACCTGGAGTGGGCAATATTCCTTCCTCCCCGGGATAGTAAGGTGCGAGCAAGTTGTCCACTACCAGTCCACCGTGGTGCAGTTCCCAAAGGCAAGAGAGTATTGCGGCCAAATACGGATACTCCCCGACCAGAGCAGCTCGACGGCCAATTTCTCTGCCCTTCTTGTTGTTCCACAGATCTTTCCGCTGTTCCTGTCGATCGCCGGACGTATCGAAGCTCTCGTGGAGGTTAGTCATGGTCTTGGCATCGCCAGACCCGATGTCGATGGTTAAGCACGCCGACCAAACGCAATGTCGAAAAGCGTCCGCGCGGGGAGATTCACCGTCGAATATGATCTTGGTGAGGGTATCTGCAGCTTTCGCCCAGGCTCCCGCCGCAGCACAGTCAAACCACCGCCAAGGGCGGACAGCGTACCAGTCATTCTCCGGGGGGCCCGGGAGCAGACCCGAAGGATCGCGAAGAGTCGATGGTCGCGCACTGGCGTAGGAGTACGCTGGCTGGCCAGTTCCTCCGTTCTCCTCAAGGGGATCCCGGCTCAGGAACGTCCCCGTCTCGGGGTCGTAATACCTGGCCCGCAGGTACTGCAGGCGTCGCGTCCGTCTGCTGTCCCGCGAAGTCGAACTCCTGGCTTAGGCTCGCCGAGCCGCCGGTCACCGCGCCGTAGGTCGCCTGGTTCGAGCCGCTCATTGTTTCGGGCCGATGGGTCCTAGAAGAACT
This sequence comes from uncultured Dehalococcoidia bacterium, assembly GCA_937864275.1. GTDB lineage: Bacteria > Chloroflexota > Dehalococcoidia > Tepidiformales > Tepidiformaceae > Amarobacter. The sequence goes on along the minus strand of CALMIW010000828.1, from coordinate 2,198 downwards.
TGCCGAAGATGGCGCCCGGCAGGCCGGTGACGGCATCGCCGCCGAGATAGAGCAGGGCGCCGGCCTGGACGGCGACGACAAGCCCCAGGGCTCCGACGAGGACGTTGCCGGCGAGGTTCTTGCGGCGGGCGGCGGCGCGGGCTTCGCGTTCGAGACGTTCGAGTTCGCCCTTGAAGAAGGCGCGGTCGTAATCGCGGCGGAGTTCGGGCTTGGAGAGGACGGTGTAGGCCTCGTTCAGCTTCTGCATCGCTTCGCGGTAGGTCTCGTCGTCCTCTGACTGCTTCATGAGGTCGTCCGAGAGGCGGGCGTAGGCGTTCTCGATGCCGGAGAGATCGGCGCGAGTCGGCAGGTTCAGGACCTGGTAATAGTCGATGAGCTTCGTCTCAGCCACGAGCGCTCCTCCCCTACAGAGTAAGAACGGCAGGCGGGGCGGAAAGATGAGGGCGGGGCGCGAAATCGGTTAGCTGGCGCAGAGCCCATCGAGATAGTAGCCGACCTGCTGGAGGGGCGAGGTACGGTCGATCTCGGCGCCGACGAAGACGTGGGCGAGGATGAACATGTTGAGGATGCCGGTGACGGCGGTGGCACAGGTGGGGACGCTGTCCTGGCGGAGGACGCCGGTCTCCATGCCGCGGAGGATGATGGCGTCGAGGGGCTGGCGGACGCGTTCGCCGAGGGCCTGGGAGAATTCGGCCATGGGGACGCCGCCAAGACCGAAGACTTCGCGCAGGACAAGCGCGATGATCTCTTCCTGCTGGAGGAAGTGGTCCAGGTAGCTCTGGCAGAAGGCGATGATCTGTTCCCTGACGGGCGCTTCGGCGGGCATGTGGGAGCGGATGCCATCGGCCATCTCTTCGAGGATCTGGCGGACGATGCTGGCGTAGAGACCTTCTTTGGAGCCGAAGTAGTAGTAGATCATCGGCTTCGTGGTCTGGGCGTCCTCGGAGACTTCGCGGAGGGAAGTCGCGGCGAAGCCCTTCTGCGAGAAACGACGCAGAGCGCTGGCGAAGATGCGTTCGCGGACTTCGGCCTCGCGGCCACCAGGACTGGTCGGCGATGAACTCAACGAGGGCTCCGGAAGGGGCGACGCCCGGGCGGAAGGCGTTCGACTTACCGGGGAGTATAGCGAAGCTGTTGTTACGGTTAACCACATTGCCCGCCGTCTCCGGCTGATCTACGCTCATTGAAACCCTTTAAGGTGGTCCCGTGAGGCTGCCAAGGGAGGAGGTGCCGGCATGGCCGGCGAGCAAGTCTCTGTGTGCGCCTGTCCCGATATCCGGGGGAGGCGTTTTTCATGACCACACCCGCATCTCCCTATCTTGGGCCGGATGAGATCGCGCGGACCGTCCGCCGATTGGGCCACGAAATCATCGAGAATAACCGCGGCACCGATGACCTCGTGCTCGTCGGCCTGCTCTCGCGCGGCTACACCTTGGCGCGGCGGCTGGCCGAAGCCATCCGGGAGTTTGAGAACGTCGCAGTGCCGGTGGGCGCGCTGGACATCGGGCTCTACCGCGACGACGTGACGCGCCGCTCGGCGCCGCCGCCGGTGCGCCCGAGCGAAATCCCGGTGCCAATCGACGGCACGACGGTGGTGCTGGTAGACGACGTGCTGTTCACGGGCCGGAGCATCCGCGCGGCGCTGGACGCGCTGCTGGACTACGGGCGGCCGGCACGGGTCCGGCTGGCGGTCCTCATTGACCGGGGGCACCGGGAGCTGCCAATCCGCCCGGACTTCGTGGGCAAGAACATCCCGACGGCACTCATCCAGAAGGTCCAGGTGCGGCTGCAAGAGGTTGACGGCCTGGACGCGGTCTTCGTGTTCGGCGAGGAGGCGACCCATGCTTGAGTTGCGAAACCCCGACGCGCCGGTGCTTCCCGGGGAGGCGACGGCGTGGACGCGAAAGGACCTGCTCGACACCGACACGCTGAGCGAGGCCGAGCTCCAGTTGATCATGGAAACGGCCGAGGCGATGCGGGAAGTGCGGGCACGCCCGGTCGGCAAGGTCGCCACGCTGCGCGGGATTACGGTCATCACGCTGTTCTATGAACAGAGCACGCGGACGCGGGCGAGCTTCGAAGTGGCGGCCAAGTCGCTCGGGGCGGACGTGGTGAACCTGACGGCCTCCGGGAGTTCCGTGGAGAAGGGCGAGACGCTGATCGACACGGTGCGGACGCTGGAGGCGATCGGCGCGGAC
>CALMIW010000827.1 GCA_937864275.1 uncultured Dehalococcoidia bacterium | reverse complement strand
GCGCCTCCGATCCACCTTCATCGGCGGCATCAAGCACCTGCCGGTGCGGTTCACGCCGGAGAGCTGATTCCGGCCTGGCACAACACACGAAGAAACGGGGCCGTCAGGCCCCGTCTTCGTTTTCCCAGGGATTGATGAGCGGGACATCCCAACGATCGAAGTCGCCGACGTTGCGGGAAACGATCGCGAGGCCGTTCACGAGCGCGGTGACTGCGAGCAGCGAATCCAGGACAGGCCGCGGGCTTCCCTGGCGCTCGAACTGACCGTAGCGCGTGCCCCATTCGAGCATCTCATCGAGACCGATCGGCAGGATTCGGTCGGAGACCCTTGGCAGGACGAACCCGTCGAGCCACAGCTGTAGGCGCTGCTGCTGTGTGCCCGGCCGCAGCCGCGAGATGCCTCGGCGCAGTTCGCCGATGGTGACGACACTCAAGGCGATGTCGCGTTCGTCGACGGCGTCCAGCCACCGCAGCACACCCGGATTCGGCTGGCGCTTGAGCAACTCACTGAGGAGGTTGGTATCCGCGAGGAACTTCACTCCTCGTCCTCTTCGAAGAAGAACAGCGGATCACGGCTGGGAATGTCGCCAAGCGGCGGGACGTCGAAGTCGATACCGGCGGCAGGCGACCGCTGGAAGAACTCCCACAGGTTCTCGGCAGGCGCCGGCCCGGGCCTCGCTCCTTCGGCGCGGGTGACGGTGACTGCGTCGTGGCCGCGCACGGTAATCGTCTGGGGACCTTCTTCACGGGCACGGCGGATGACTTCGCTGAGCCGGTTCTTGGCGTCCTGGAGTTGCCACTTCGCACTTCGAGCTATCACAGGAGCATCCTGTCTAGACTGTCTAGCTAGAGGATACCACGGGACAGGCCTCAAAGGCCGCCGTGGATGAGCGCGCCCTCCTTCAGGGTGGCTTCTACGCGGATCGCCTGGAGATCCTCCAGCGGCACCGCCGTCGGGTCGGCACTCAAGACGACAAGGTCGGCGAGCTTGCCCGGTGCGATGGAACCCTTGGTGCCTTCTTCGAAGTGGGCGTAGGCGGCGTCGAGCGTCACGGCGCGCAGGGCGTCCATCACACTGACGGCCTGGCCGGCGCCGAGGACCTCGCCGGTGCGCGTGCGGCGCGCCGCCGCACACCAGACAAGCCGGAGGATGTCGGGCGGGACAACCGGCGAGTCGTTGTGGATGTTGAACCGGAGGCCGCGGCGCTGTGCGGACCGCATCGGACTGATGCGGGCGGCCCGTTCCGGCCCCATGACCACCTCGCGGTGGTAGTCGCCCCAGTAGAAGACGTGCGAGGCGAAGAAAGACGGGAGGACGCCGAGCTCGGCCATGCGGTCGAGCTGGTCCTCGCGGACGGTCTGGGCGTGGATCATCACGGGGCGGCGGTCCGGCGCAGGATTCGCCTCCGCGGCCCGGCCAACGGCCGCGATGAACTGGTCGGCGGCGGCATCGCCGTTGCAGTGGGAAAGCACCTCCCAGCCGTTCGCGGACGCTTCCGCGACGAGTGCGTCCGCGCGCTCGTCGCGCATCGCCGGACAGCCGCGGTACTCCGCCGGCTGGCCCTCAGGCGTCACGTGGTAGGGCTTCGTGAACCAGGCGGTCTTTCCCTGGGGCGAGCCATCGAGCATCAGCTTCATCCCGGCGTTCTTGAAGCGCCCGTTGTACACCCCAACGGGCTGGCCGTTGAGCATCGGGCCAGCCTGGGCCCAGAAGGCGTACCCCGCGACATCGAGAACCAGGCGCCCGGCGGCAGCGGCATCGCGCAGGAGCGCCTGCTCGGCGGGGAACATCGCTCCCTCCTGGGCGGTCGTGATGCCGTAGCTCGCGTAGATTCGCTGGGCCTCTTCGAGCGCGGCGAGTTGCTCTTCCGGGCCGGGCAGCGGGATGAGGCCCGTCGTGAAGGCACCCATCGCGTTCTCTTCGAGGACGCCGTCGGGCTCGAGGGTGCCCGGGCGGCGCCGGATCACGCCCCCGGGCGGGTCTGGCGTCTCCGCCGTGATGCCTGCCATCTCCAGCGCCAGGCTGTTCGCCACCGAAAGGTGGCCGGAAACATGGCCCAGGTAGATGGGATGGTCCCGCGAGACCCTGTCGAGCTCGTCGCGGGTCGGGTGGCAGGCCTCGGAGAGGAAGGCCGGGTCGTAGCCCGTGCCGCGGACCCAGCTTCCCGGCGCGATGCCGCGGTCGCGGATGAACGTCCGGAGAACGTCGAGGAGCGACGGGATATCGGTGACTTCGCCCACCGGCGGGCCAGCCAAATTGGCGGCGTGCAGGCCGGCGCCAACCTTCGCCAGGTGCCCGGGACCATCGACGAAGCCGGG
>CALMIW010000826.1 GCA_937864275.1 uncultured Dehalococcoidia bacterium | reverse complement strand
ATCACCAGATTTCACTATCTCTCGTGGCGGACCACTCGACCGGGTTGCACGACTCGTGAACCGATACTGCTCAACGAGCTGTAGCCGAGGGCAAGGACGCCGACGAGGTCGCCGGTCATGCCCAGAGTCTCACGAATGTGAGGTTCGGCCACGAGGATGTCACCCATGAAGACGCCGCTGAGGCCCTGAGCCTCGGCGGCCAACCACATGTTCTGGATCAACGCTCCGAGTCCGAGCACCTCGAGGGAGTAGGTCATCAGCACTGCCCCGACGTCGGCGGCGTCGGCCACAGCTCGGCGGCTGTAACTGAACTCACCACGGTTCTCGATGAACAGACCCAGGGGGACCTCGCGGAGCACCTGGGCGGACTCCAGGACCGTTGTCTCCCACTCATCGTGAGGGACACCGGTAATGGGATCGAGGGGGACGAACGATTCGAGCTCGGCGTTGGCCTCCTCGACCGCTGATGCAACCGACCGCAGGACCTCGCGCGCCTGAACCACGTGGATGCGCCAAGGTTGAGCGTTCTTCGAGGACGGGGCGCAGCATCCGCAGTAGACGATCAAACGAACCAGATCCTCGTCGACTGAGCGATCAGAGAAGCCCCCACGCACACTGCGCCGTCCACAAATCAGCTGCGCGATCTCGCTCGTGAGCGGCGGCGTGTTCTCCATGGTGGGCGTGTCTAGCCCATCATCGGATCCCACGCACGGAGCCGACTAGCGTTGGCCCGTGTCCACGGCCCTGACAACCGCAGAGCACTTCAAGTTCGGATTGCTGAGCGAAGGCCTGACGATTGATGCCAGTGCTCAGGCGTACATCGACGGGCACAACAACCATCGGGCGATGACCCCCGCCGATTACGCGTCGACCAGTGGTGTCATCCTCGAGCTCGATGGCGATGTCTGGGTGAACGCGCCGATCTCGAACTACAACGCAAACTTCGTCACCGACCCGACGTTCCTGCTCTCCCACGACGGCGACGGGCTCATACTGAGCGGTGAGGAGCTCTCTGTTCCGGCTCGCTTTTGGCTGCCACCGCTCTACCACGACGAGAAGACCAGCGGCGGTGAAGCATTCACTTCGTACGCCTTCACTCACGCAGATCGGGTGCGGATCTCGCCCGTTGAGGGTTGCTCGATGACGTGCAAGTTCTGTGACCTTCCGTACGAGTTCCGGTATCGCACCAAGCAGATCGAGGGCATGGTCGAATCGGTTCAGGCCGCAGTCTCGGATCCTGTTCAGCCGGCATCTCACGTGCTGATCTCGGGTGGGACGCCTCGGGAGGCTGACTATGGCTACGTGCGTGATGCGTATGAAGCGGTCATCAGGGGATTTCCCGACCTGGACGTTGACATCATGATGGTGCCGATCCACGATTTGCTCGATGTCCGCTGGCTCGAAGGCCTGGGCGTCAGTGAGCTTTCGATCAACATCGAGGTGTTCAACAGAGAGTTGGCTCCTACCATCATGCGACGCAAGGCGGCGCAAGGCCTCGACCTCTACCTTGACTACATGGCTGATGCGGCCGACGTGCTGGGTCCCCGCCGGGTCCGGTCGATGGTGC
>CALMIW010000825.1 GCA_937864275.1 uncultured Dehalococcoidia bacterium | reverse complement strand
GCTGGAGGCTCTCGTGGCAGTAACGATCCAAGACTTTAAGGACGCATGGGCGGACAAGCCCAACCGCGATAAGGCTTTCGCCATCGCGGAGCAATACGTCGCCGAGAACGAGGGAATCCTCGAACCCATCCTCGGCGGCAAGACGAGCGACGAACTCGTCGCAGTCGTGAGCCTGGCCCGCGCGGCTGGTAACGACGAGATGGCGACAGCGGTCACCATCTGGGAACTCGTGAAGTTCGAGCGCAAACAGATCGGCGGCGTTGCAACCACGCGCCCCGTGAACCTGCCCACGCCTCTGCGGCAGAAGGGCGGCTAACCGTGAACCGCCTTCTTCCGGGCTGCACTTTCATGAGCGAAGTCGAGCCAACAGGTTCGGCATCGCTTCTGGTTCGGCTTGCCCGGACGGCGGTAGAGGTTGTCCTCCGTCAGTTCGTGGCCCCGGGAGCAGTGCGTCTTCAGAACGCCGCGCAGTCCGCGACGGACATTCTCGGCGTTAGTGACCGGCTCCAGGTGGGTCGGGTTCACGCACAACGGGACCCGGCACAGGTGGTCCAGGTGGAGCCCCTCGGGAATTGGCCCCACAACGTCTTCGTACGCGAAGCGGTGGGCAAGAACGGGCGATGCGGGTGGGTGGGCATTGAAGATGCCGTACCCGGTCGAAATCTGGCCTCCAGTCCAAAGCCAGCACGTCGCGGTCTTGTTGACGCGTGGCCAAAAACGTTCCGTGGCAGAGCCGCGGAATTTCTCCTTGAGCGGCTTGTCCGCCTGAACGTCCCCGTATTTCAGCAAGCGGAGGCCATGCGCATTGCACAAACCCTTCGCCCATGACTCGCGGTCACATCTCGGAACTGAGCAAATCGGTTTCATGTTAGGAGTATAGCCATCGCTGCGGGATTTTACATCACGAACGCAATCGCCCTTGTGGCGTGTGACGCCATCGTGGACGCGCTCGACGCGGGCACGGCAGCGGTCATCAACATCTATGACGGCTCAGTGCCGGCGGACGCTGACGCTTCCATTGGAGCCTCGACGCTCTTGGCTCAGCTCACGATGAGCGCGACGGCGTTCGGCGCCGCGGCAGACGACACCCCGGGTGCCATTGCCACAGCCAGCGCCATCACCTCGGACAGCTCGGCGAACGCCACCGGCACTGCGAGCTACTTCCGGGTGCTCACGCAGAATGCAGGCACGACCTGCATGCAGGGCACGGTCGGCACCGCAACGGCGGACCTCATCCTGAACACGGTGAGCATCACGATCGGCTCAACCGTCGCGATTACCTCGTTCACGGTGCTTCTCCCCGAAGGCCCGTAATCCCTGACGCCGCATGGAGGTGGCCCATGTTTACTCGATTCATTCTCATCGCCTGTGGACTGCTGGCCCTCGGTGGAGGGCTGGCGGTTGCCTCGACCTTCGACGGCAACCCTGCCGCGCCGCTCCCGCTGACCACCGGCTACACCGACGCCGGGGACGGCGCGACCTACGACGTGCAGG
>CALMIW010000824.1 GCA_937864275.1 uncultured Dehalococcoidia bacterium | reverse complement strand
ATCGACCGGGCGCTGCTTTCGCTGTACAACCCGCGAGACAGTGGCCTCCCGCTCTGGCCACCGAAGTACCTGCGCTGGAGGCCGCGATGACGAGTTGGGGAGAAGTCGCCGACCAGGCGCCCGAGTTGGCCGAAGCGTGCTTGCGCCTGCTGAAATGCGACGGGGCGACGGTCGCCTACCTGGCGACGGTGCGCAAGGACGGCGGGCCGCGCGTCCACCCGGTCATGCCGGTGATAGCGGAGGGACGCCTCTACGTGTTCGTGGTGACGATGTCGTGGAAGTACCAGGACTTGCTGCGCGACGGGCGATACGCGTTGCACTCCTCACCTGCGACCATCGATGGCGAGGAGTTCTATCTCACGGGGCCGGCGCGCCAGGTGGCTGCCAGCGACGTGCGCGCCGCCGTGCGCGCGGCCTGCGATCAGCGGCTCGGTGCGCACGACTTCGAGGCGCTGTTCGAGTTGGACATCGACCGGGTGCTGCATACGCGCTGGGCGAACTGGGGCACCAAGGACACCTGGCCCCACTACCTGAAGTGGACCGTGGCGACGGGATTGCAGACGGGCTGAGCGCGGCCGGGGAGCGGCGGAAGGCCCCCTGGGCGAGACGCATATCACACAACGATGCCTATCTCATCCCTATGGGTGAGCCCTGGCCCATCCTCCGCAGGGGTTAGCGCGAAGCTGGACGCGCTCTAATACATCTCGAGGCCGGCAAACGGCCAACACCGAGGAGAACCCAACCGCCATGACCCTGCATCCGCTCTTGCACCCCATGCTGGCCAACTCTGTCTACAAGCAGCGCCAGGCCGAATTCATCCGCGAGGCCGCCGGCTTCCGCGCCGCAGCCGCCCTCAAGTCCCCCAACAAGGTCGAGCGCTTCTTCATCAAGCGCCGCGAAGGCAAAGTCACCTGGATCGATACGGTCCTCGTGCAGCGCTCCGCGTGAGCACCGCCGCCCCCCGCACACACGAGAAGGCCCGCTGAAAAGCGGGCCTTCTTCATTTCCGGGGTACCCGAATCAGTGCTTGTGGCGGAGAGGGGGAGATTCGAACTCCCGGTGACTTGCGCCACACCGCTTTTCGAGAGCGGCACCATCAACCACTCGGACACCTCTCCACTCGTGAGTGTACCAAGCAGCTGCCGCTTCGGGCCATCGGGAAGCGCCCTCGTTCGTCCTCGCGGTTCAGTTCAGGCGGAAGGTGTCTTCGTCCTCATCGTCGTCCGCGTCGCTATCGCTGTAGACGCCGGCCGGGGAACCGCGCCAGACGGTGACGACGAAGTCCTCGCGGTAGGGGTCGGCGGTCATCACGAGCTGCTCATCGGCAGCGTCGATCAACTCCTGAATGCGTTCCTCGTTCGCGTCGGCAGTGGTGCAGAGCGTCCCGTAGACGTTCGCTCCCTGGTAGTGGAGGTCGATGCGGCCGACGATGCCGCCTTCTTCCAACACCGTGTACGACTCGGAGTGCGGCGTCCGGCATTCCCGTTCGAAGCTAATCACAGCGGTCTCACCTGTCCTCGACCCATGATGGTCCATTTGTAGCTGGTCAGTTCGCGCAGGCCCATCGGCCCACGCGCGTGCATCTTCTGCGTGGAGATCCCGACTTCGGCGCCCAGCCCGAATTGCGCCCCGTCGGTGAATTGAGTGCTTGCGTTGACGTACACCGCGGCCGAATCGACCGCGTCCAGGAACTCCATCGCTTTCGAGTAGTCATCGCTCAGGATGGCGTCGCTGTGGTGGCTGCCATACCGCTCGATGTGGTCGATCGCCTCGTCCATCGAATCGACGATGCGGACACCCACGCGGAGGGCGAGGGGCTCGGTCTTCCACGTCTCCTCGGTGGCCGCTTCGACTTCGGG
>CALMIW010000823.1 GCA_937864275.1 uncultured Dehalococcoidia bacterium | reverse complement strand
CCCAGTCTTCGTCGGACACGATCCGGCACTCGGGCCGTTCGTAGATCGTTTCCTCGATGGTTTTGCCGAGCCGTTTCGCGCGAGCCCTCGTGTACGGCGATCCGTTAAGCACGAACTGCCCCTTAAAGATCGGATTCCGCAGCAACGCTCGTACGGTCGATGGCCTCCAGTAGGTACCGCCCACGCGCCGAACTCTTGAGGTTCGAACACCCCTGCGATGCAGTTCGGCTGCGATTTCCATCAGCGACGAACCCTCAGCACGCATCCGGTACATGTCACGGACAATCGGGCCAGTGATTGGATCCACTTCCCACCGAACGCCGCCCGGGGTCCCGTCGCTTTTCGCAACGGGGACAGCTCGAAGACCATAGGCAGGTGCACCTATTGCCCCACCTCGCTCCAGGATGCCGATTGCCGCGCGAGTTACCCGGTGACGCAGGTAATCGAGTTCTTGCGCCGCCATGAAGCTCGCAATGGAGAATGCGAGACCCCACGTGGGCGTTCCGGTATCGATGCCATCGCACGTAATCACCCTGACGCGGGTGCTCTCGATTCGCTCGTGCATCCGTGCCAGTTCGACGCGCCCGCGGCCGAGTCGAGACACTTCGTCAACGATGAGGACATCGAACCTCTTCGCATCCCATGCGGTGAGTAGGGCCTTGTAGCCCTTCCGGCTCGCCGTGCGCTCCTCTTTGCCGGACTCTGCGTCCGTAAACACTAACTCACGATTGACCTCCAGCCCGTGCTGCCGGGCGACGGACTCGCACCTGCGCAACTGGTCCTCGAGACTTTCGACCCGCTGGTCCGGATGGTCCGAGTACCGCAGGTATGCCGCCACTTGTTTTCTCTTCGACTCGTTTTCCGTGTTCATGGATTGTCAGCTCTATCAGAAGTTCGATCAGGGCTCTCTGCCCATCGGTCTCAGCCATGGTTTCCTCGGTTGTGATTGATTGGCCTGCGCGACGTAGGTGGTCCCTACGACAACTCCTATAGCGACCTTGCCTCCGAAAATAGGAACCCCCGCCGGAGCGGGGGTTCCTGTGTGATTCTGGTGCTTCGCAGTGGCCTAGCCGATGCCCGCCTCCTCAAAGACGGCGCTCGGCACATAAGGAACTCCGGGTGACAGCGGTATGCCGCTCGGCATCTTGATCAGGACCGTTGCCGCCAACGCCGGCGACACAGTTGCAGCTTGCGCCTTGAGCCACTGCAGTCTTCGGTGCGCCTGAACAGCCGACTCTGCTTCGAAGACGAGCGCGATCCGTCCGCGCTGGGTTTCGGCCGCAAACAGCGTATTCGACACGCACCTCATCGGTTCACGTCCTCGACGCGGAACTGCGCGACCCAATCCGCGATGACGCCCATCGGAATTTTGTCGGCTGCTTGAGGGAGCGCCTGCATCGCGTCCGAGTCGAGGCGACACAGTTCAACCGTGAAATCGGACGCCTCTTGGCCGACGATGCGACGGATCTGGATCAGCACCGTCGCGACAGCGCCGATGGCATTGTCGAAGGGCACCCTAGCGACAGGCA
>CALMIW010000822.1 GCA_937864275.1 uncultured Dehalococcoidia bacterium | reverse complement strand
TCGGAGCGCCAGTTCTGTGAGCGGCTGCAGTACGACCTGCTCTTCAAGTGGTTCCTGAACATGAACATCGCCACCCCGGCGTTCGACCACGCGAGCTTCTCAAAGAACCGGGAGCGGCTGATCAATCATCGGGTCGCCGAGCAATTCTTCGCGGCCGTGGTCGAGGAAGCGACCAGGGCAACGCTCACATCAGACGACCATTTCACCGTGGATGGCACGCTCCTCCAAGCGTGGGCATCGCTCAAGAGTGTGAAGCCGCGCGACGACGACCAGCCACCTCCAGCAGCTGGTGGCAGGAACGCGGATGTCGATTTCCACGGCCAACGAAGGACGAACGAGACCCATCGCTCAACGACTGACCCCGAGGCCAGGATCGCGCGCAAGGGCCGTGGTCAGGAGGCGAAGCTCTGCTTCAGCGGTCACGTCCTCATGGAGAACCGCAACGGGCTCGTGCTCGACGTGCTCGTCAGCCAGGCCAACGGCACCGCTGAGCGGGACGCCGCCCTGCTGATGCTGGACCGCCGGCGAGGGCCCCGGAAGCGTGTCACGCTCGGAGCGGACAAGGGATACGACACCCGTGCCTTCGTCGAAGCGCTGCGCGAGCGAGAGGTGACGCCACACGTCGCCCAGCACACGAACCGTCGCCGAAGTGCGGTCGATGGTCGCACGACCCAGCACGAGGGCTACCGTTTGAGCCAGCGAGTGCGGAAGCGGGTCGAGGAAGTCTTCGGTTGGATGAAGACTGTCGGCGGAGGCCGGAAGCTGCGCTACATCGGGACGTCGAAGAACCAGCTCTGGGCAACCCTAACGGCAACCGCCTACAACCTCGTTCGCATGGCCAACCTGAGCCCCCAACCCGCCTGACCCACCCCAAGGAAGAGGTTTCGAACGCCGATCTCCACCTTGACAGGGTGGCATGTTCGGCCGCGACGCCATCCCACCCGGTTCCCTTCGCCCCGGAGCTCAGCGATTCTTCAACGCCCTGCTAGTACGTCGCCGGCGAACACAAAACCCGCGTTCCGCGTCAGCGGGTAGAGCTTACGGCCGCTGTCGTCCCTGCGGCTCCCAATGGTGAAGCGTGAATCCGATGCGAGGATGATGCCTTGGTCGAGCGGCTCCTTCGAAGCTGATTCAGCTTCCCCCATGGGAAGGCGCCTGCGACGGCGATTGTCATGGTGCAATCTTACGATTACCTCGCAGTTGCGCCCGTGCCGAACCTACGCGTTAGTGTGGCCGATGAACACGAACCCGCGCTCCACCCGTCTCCTCGCCGAACCGCTGGACCCCGCGAACGGGAGTCGGCCATGCAAGCCTTCCTGGCCGAAAAGCATCGACGGACCGGCTCGATGCGCACCGTCCAGAGCTACTCGCGCATCCTCAACGCCTCCGTCGGGCAGCTGCGCAAGACGCCGGACCAGGTCGTCACCAGCGAGGCGATGGCGTTCTGCTTCGGTCGCGGGGTCTCCGGGAAGGAGCCGGCCGCGCTGACGGTGAGTTGCCGCATCGCGACTGTGCCTGCCTTCTTGTTGATTGCCCATCGGCATGGAGTCGCTCGTCGGCACTTGCCCACTCGCGTCCCTGACGTTCAATCAGGCCTGCGAAAGGCTGACCGACGGCTAACTCCGAGGACGAATCGTTGCGGTCCCGAATGAGCGTCTGATAACCCCAGGGTTCGGTATCCAACTACAAGATGAAGCCGTCGGG
>CALMIW010000821.1 GCA_937864275.1 uncultured Dehalococcoidia bacterium | reverse complement strand
CATCCGGCAGATGCCGGCCAGCGGGAGCTGCCTGGCGACCTCCAGGACGAAGTCGCACTCAGGCCGGCCGGCGATGTTGTCCAGGATCTGGTTGGTGATGCGCCGGATCTCCGGTTCGAGCGCGTTCACCGCGCGGGGTGTGAACCCCTTGTTCACGAGCAGGCGCATCTTCACGTGCCGGGGCGGGTCCATGGTGATGATGCTGACGTTGCCGCCGCCGGTCGCCTGGACGGCGTTCGCCGGGTCGCTCTGCATCATCTCGGCGAGCGCTTCGGGGCGAAGGCTCGGGCCCGCGATGCCCTTGCTCGAGATGAACAGTTCCGGGTTGCGGGAGATGTAGCGGACGTCCTCGTACTTGGTGATCGCCCAGAAGCCGTTCACCTTCTCTCCGCCCTCGTTCCAGTAGACGGGGTCGGAGTTCCGGATCTGCCGGAAGGCTTCGTGATAGCGACCCTCCATGAACATCTCGGGGTCGTTGAGGTTGATCGGGGCGGCTGGTGCTGTCATGGGGTATACCTTCGGCTTGAATCGAGATTCCGAATGCTACTCGGATCCGGGTCGTGCGCTGAACGGCCATTCGCCCCTGATTCCGGGTTCCGTTCGGGCGGTCTGAGAATGGGCGACGCCGCGGACTTTGCGCACGCTGTCCGGCGCGAAGTCCGCACAGTGCGGTGCGCTCCTTGGGGCCCGGCGCCAGGTGTGCGGCGCGGGCGGCGGGCTACTTCTCCCAGGCGATGGCCTGGCGCGGACAGAGTCGGATGGCGCGTTCGACCTTCTCTTCCAGTTCCTTCGGCACTTCGTCGATGAGGACCACGCTCACGTCGTCATCACCGACTCTGAAGACCTCGGGAGCGGCGGCCTGGCACTTGGCGTGGCCTTCGCACATGTCCGAGTTGACTTTGACTTTCACGGGCGCTTCTCCGGGCATGGATGTGGGCGGATGCTCGCCCCAGCGCCAGAAGAATACATCGTTTACCGAGCGGTAGGCGACAGCACCTGTTGGACTGGTACCGTTGAGCGTGCATGGCTGCCGACACCGACATCGACGACTGGCTCGAAAGCGAAGGCATCGTCGACCGGCGCAGCCGCGTCGAGGCGATGGTCGTCCTCGCGAACGCCGGGCTTACGCGCGCGGGGAAACAGCGCATGGCCGAAACTAAACTCAACCGCGCCCGCGAGGCACTCTGGGCGAACGTCACTCCCGTTTGCTCGGATGCGGCCTGTGTCGCCGCGATGTCCAGTCCGCCTTTGCCGGTGGTGACCACGACGCGCGACCGCTGCTCTATCTGCGGTGGCTCCAACACCCGGCGGGCAGTGAAAGCCATGATCGGGGGCCGCGCGGCGCGCGGGCGGGGGGGGGGGCTTCTGCCCCGCGGGGGGCAGGCGGCGCGCGTTGCCCGGCGAGGCGCTGTCAGGGTCCACCGGCGCGCGGGCGCAGCCCCCGCCCACCGCCGATGCCACCGAGCTGGTGGCATTCCTGCAGGAGCGCGAGCAGGCGCG
>CALMIW010000820.1 GCA_937864275.1 uncultured Dehalococcoidia bacterium | reverse complement strand
ACCGCCCGTTCGGCCGTCGCAATCTCGTTCAGCGTGCCGCCGATGTGGACCGTGGCCGAATGGTGACAGGCGGCCGCCGTCCACGGGATCGGGCCATCCAGCGCCCAGTCGATCTTGAAGACGCCGGGGTTATAGCGGAAGCGCTCAAGCTGGCGCCGGTAGCCTGCGGGCAGCCGCCCCCCGGCGGGGAAGGTGGGGGCGGGCCCGGTGGCATGGACGGGGGGGTCCAAATGCCGCCGGGCGTGCCGGTCGCCGGGGTGGCGGTGGGTGCCTGGGGCGCCCGCAACGCGGGCTACCTCGCAGCCTCCATCCTCGCCCTGAAGCACCCGGACATCCGCGAGTCGTACAAGGCGTTCCGCGACAAGCAGTCCCAGGGCTAGCGGCGGCACTGCTTTTCGCACCAAACGCCGCTAAACGGTGCCTCCGATTTCGGTACGGGATGACAGGCGATCTCGGAAGGCATAGGATTCCGCGCGATCGGGCCGTCTGATCGTCTCCGGCGCAGTGCATACCCGTGCGCAGGATCCGGATGGCGCCCCGCGGAGGCGCTGTGAAAGTCGCATTCATCGCCATGAGCGGCGTACGCGCATTCAACGAGGACCTCGTCCTGTTCGGCTGGAGCCTGCCGGGATTCGCGGAACGGGCCGCGACGATTTCGTCGTTGCCGAGCCTGGGTCTCCTGACGCTCGCAGGCATGACGCCCGCCGAGCACGAAGTCTCGTACCACGAGATCGCAGACATCAACGCATTGCCGAGCCTGCCCCGGTGCGATGTCGCAGCAATCTCGACACTCACCGCGCAGGCGAAAGACGCCTACGACCTGGCCGACCGGTACCGGGCAGCCGGCGTGCCGGTGGTCCTCGGCGGACTGCACGCGACCGCGCTGCCGGATGAGGCGGCGCAACACGCCGACGCGGTCGTTGTTGGAGAGGGGGAACTCTCGTGGCCGGCCGTCATGGAGGACCTCGCCGCCGGCCGTCTCAGGCCGCGGTACGAACCCTGCGGGCGCGAGTTCGACCTTGCGGACGCACCGATGCCCCGCTTCGACCTGCTCGACCCTCAACGTTACAACCGGCTCACGGTCCAGACGCAGCGAGGCTGCCCGTGGCGGTGCCAGTTCTGCGCGAGCTCAATCATGCTCACCCAGCGCTACAAGCTGAAGCCGATCGCGAAGGTGATCGACGAGATCCACGCCATCAAGAAGGTCTGGGCCGAACCGTTCATCGAGTTCGCCGATGACAACACATTCGTGAACAAGCGCCACTCTCGCGAACTCATGCGGGCGCTCGCTCCTGAGCGCATCCGCTGGTTCACGGAGACCGACGTCTCTGTCGCCGACGACCCTGAATTGCTCAAGCTCATCCACGACGCGGGTTGCGCCCAGGTGCTCATCGGGCTCGAAAGCCCGACCTCAGACGGCGTCTCCGGCGTGGAGTTGCGCCACGACTGGAAGAAGGGCCGCGCAGCGAGCTACCGCGAGGCGATCGACCGCATCCAGTCAGCCGGCATCACGGTCAATGGCTGCTTTGTCCTCGGGCTGGACACAGACGGCCCGGAAGTCTTCGACGCCGTGGCCGAATTCGTCGAAGACAGCGGCCTCGCCGAGGTCCAGATCACCGTGCAGACGCCGCTCCCGGGCAGCGCGCTCTACGACAGGCTGAAGGACGAAGGCAGGTTGTTGTACGACGGCGAGTGGGAGCGGTTCACGCTCTTCGATGTCACCTTCGAGCCGAAAGGCATGGCCGTTGCCGCCCTGGAGCAGGGGCTGCGAGAACTTGGAGCACGCCTCTACACGCCCGAGGCGCGCCGTCAGCGAATCCGTTCCTTCATGAATCAGGCCCGGCGGGGACGCCGGGCCAGCAAGGCAGGTACACCGTGAGTCTCCAGGTAGGGTCCAACCAGTCGCTCAGTTTCTACAAGCAGGTCTTCGCTATCGCGGCGATCTACGACATCGTCCTCGGCGCGGCCTTCATCCTCTTCTACGACCCGATCCTGGAGGCACTCGATATCACGGCGCCCGACAACACGTCCTACATCCACCTCTCTGCGGTCTTCGTGCTCGTCCAGGGCATCAGCTACGTCTTCGCCTGGCAGGACCTGACAGGGAACCTGGGCATCGTGCGAGTCGGGGTCATCTACAAGGCGGCCTACTTCCTGGTCGCGCTTTACTACCTCGTGACCGACGACCTCCTGCACTGGGTCTTCTTCGTGTTCGGCGTCGCGGATCTCGGGTTCCTGCTCCTCTTCCTCGGCGCGCTGGCGGCGATGAAGTCGAATCGCTCGGCCAGCCCGGCCTGATGGCGGAGTACAGCGGCCAACGCTCCGGAACCCCGGCACCGGGCGCCGTGACGCGGCTGGTCAATCGGCTATCAGCCCCCGACCCCGCGTATGCACGGCTGCGCGGCCGCGTCGTGCGGCTGGCAGCGGTGAGCGTCGTTGCCCTGGGCGTCATCTTCGCCCTCGGCGTGGAAGCGGAAGAAGGCGCCCTCGCCACCGCGGCCCTGGCCGCGGGGTGGGTGCTGATGCCCTGCGTGCTGCTCCTCAGCCTCCGGGTACCCGGCCTGAAATTCGGGCTAGCGATCCCCGCCAGCCTGGTGTCGCTGGCCACGGCGTGGCTGGCGCTGCGCACGTTCCCGGCGCCGGGCTGGCCGCTGCTGTCGGCGGGAATCCTGATGGGAGCCGTCATGGGCGCCTGGTTCTGGTTCCGTTGGGCGCCCATCCCGGCGCCCCTGCTGAACCACAACGGCCCGGCTCGAATCACGCTGCTGGCTGTCCACGTGGCACTCGTGGTGTTGGGGATCGGGATAGTGGCACTCGATTAGCCGGCGCCGCCGAGCCGGGGAGCGAGGAACAACGTTTGGCGCGGTCGCTTCCCGGGCGTACCATTTGTGAAATTCTTCCCGAACACAGGACAGCCACCGATGCTTCGACCCAAGCCTCATGCCCTCAATCTCGCGCATCTTTTCGTCGGACTGGACCCTTGGTAGGCCTCGATGAACGGCTCGAAGCCGTCTACGTCGACGTCGTCCGCCGGAATCCCGCGGAAGCGGAGTTCCACCAGGCCGTCCGCGAGGTGCTCGAATCGCTTTCGCCGGTCTTCGCCAAACGTCCCGAACTCGTCGAATGCAAGGTCATCGAGCGGATTTGCGAACCGGAGCGCCAGATCATCTTCCGCGTCCCCTGGCAGGACGACCGCGGCGAGATCCACGTCAACCGCGGCTTCCGCATCCAGTTCAACAGCGCCCTCGGCCCGTATAAGGGCGGGCTGCGCTTCCATCCCTCGGTCTACCTGGGGATCATCAAGTTCCTCGGGTTCGAACAGATCTTCAAGAACGCGCTGACCGGCCTTCCTATCGGAGGCGGAAAGGGCGGCTCGGACTTCGACCCGAAAGGCAAATCAGAGAACGAGATCATGCGCTTCTGCCAGAGCTTCATGGTCGAACTCCACCGCTACATCGGCGAGTACCAGGACGTCCCGGCCGGGGACATCGGCGTGGGCGGCCGCGAAATCGGCTACCTCTTCGGCATGTACAAGCGAATCACCAACCAGTACGAGTCCGGTGTCATCACCGGGAAGGGTCTCGGCTGGGGAGGCTCGCTCGTGCGCACCGAGGCAACCGGTTACGGCGCGGTGTTCTTCGCCCAGGAGATGCTGAAGGTCCGCGGCCACGAAATCGCGGGGAAGACGTGCGTCGTCTCCGGGTCGGGCAACGTGGCCATCTACACCATCCAGAAGCTCCAACAGCTCGGCGCGAAGGTGATCGCGTGCTCCGACTCCGATGGCGTGATTTATGACGAGTCGGGAATCGACGTCGCCCTGGTCAAGCAGATCAAGGAAGTCGAGCGAGTGCGCATCTCCCAGTATGCCGAACGCAAGATCGGCGTCCGCTACGTGCCCGATGGAAACATCTGGGAGATCCCCTGTGACGTCGCCTTCCCCAGCGCGACCCAGAACGAACTGAACGGGCACGACGCTGCCGCGCTCATCAAGAACGGGTGCGTCGCGGTCGCCGAGGGCGCGAACATGCCCTCGACGCCCGATGCCATCCGCGCCTTCGCGGAGGCGGGCGTCGCCTTCGGGCTTGGCAAGGCGGCGAACGCCGGCGGGGTCGCGACGTCGGGGCTGGAGATGCAGCAGAACGCGAGCCGTGATTCCTGGTCGTTCGACTACACGGAAAAGCGCCTCGAACAGATCATGCGGGACATCCACCGCACGGTGTACGAGACATCGGCGGAGTACGGCTCCCCCGGGAACTACGTGCTCGGCGCCAACATCGCGGGGTTCCTCCGCGTGGCGGATGCGATGCTGGCCTTCGGCGTCGTCTAAGCGTCGTGCTGGCGCCGCCGGTCAAGCGGCCGGCGGCGTCATGGTTTCCGCGCGACCCAGACCTGTTCCTTGCCATAGGCCGGCGGCGACTTCGCGTAATCCGAGTACTCGGCGAGCACCTCGAAGCCGCACGCTTCGAGCAGGTAGCGCATCTCGTGGCGGTACGTCCAACGCATGCGCAGGACCTCTTCTTCCTGGCGGACGACAGCACCCGCCCGGTCGACCTCGGTGAAGCGCCAGGTCTCTTCGAACACCTGCGCGACGGGGTCGTTCATGCGGTCCGAAACCTCGATGCGCACCAGGTTCCAGGATTGCGGGTGGGGGAAGTTTCCGTTCGGCGTCCAGGAAACGGGCAGCGGCCCGGGCGTCAGCCGCTCCAGCAGCGGGTCGAAGAGGTTGACCGCCAGCGTGCCCCCGGGAGCGAGGTGGCTATGGGCTGCCCGCAGGCACCGGCGCTGCTCTTCCGGCGTCGTCAGCATCATGAACGAGCGGAACGCGATGTAGACCAGGCCGAATTGCCGGCCAAGGGCAAAACTGGTCATGTCGCCAGCGACGAACGTCGCCCGAGAGGCGACTTCGGCCGGTTCTTTCGCCAACCGCCCGGCGGCCACATCGAGCATCGATTGGGAGAGGTCCAGGCCAGTCGTCTCGATGCCGGCGCGCGCAAGCGGAAGCACCACCCTGCCCGTCCCGCACCCCAGCTCGAGGGCCGGGCCCGGCGCAGCCAGGGCCAACTCGAGATAAAAGTCGATGTCGCCTTCGACGACCGGGAGCACAGCTGTCCGCTCGGCGTAGATTTCCACGTTGAGGCTGCGCCGGGAGTAGAAGGCATCGGCCATACGGAGAGTGTAGCCGCCCGCGCAGCAATGACCGGATCGCTATTCCCTGTCCCCCGTTCCCGGTACCATATCGCGGTGATTCCACGTTATTCGCGTCCCGAGATGGCCGCCGTCTGGAGCGACCAGAACAAGTTCCAGCGCTGGCTCGACGTCGAAGTCGCCGCTGTCGAGGCATGGGCCGAACTCGGCCAGGTACCGAAGGAAGCGGCTGCCAAGATCCGGCGCGACGCCGGGTTCGATGTGGACAAGATCAACGAATACATCCGCATCACCCACCACGACGTCACCGCCTTCCTTCGCTCCGTCGCCGAGACGCTGGGCGAGGAGGGCCGCTATGTGCACTTCGGGCTGACGTCGTCGGACGTCTGGGACACGGCCACCGGCCTCCAACTCCGGGACGCCTGCGACATCCTCTTGAAGGACATCGATGGGCTCTCCGCCGTGCTCGAAAAGCAGGCTGTCGCCCACCGGGACACGCTTTGTACGGGCCGCACCCACGGCGTGCACGCCGAACCGACGACGTTCGGCCTGAAGCTCGCCGTTTGGGTGGATGAGATGCGGCGCAACCGCAAGCGGCTCGAGTCTGCCCGCGACGCCATCGCCGTGGGGGCCATCTCCGGCACGGTGGGGACGCATGCCTCGTGCCCGCCGGAACTCGAAGAGATCGTCTGCCGGAACCTCGGACTGGGCATCGAAGCGGCCTCGACGCAGGTCATCCAGCGTGACCGGCACGCGCAGTTCGTCACGACGCTGGCGCTGATCGGAGCCTCGCTGGAAAAGTTCGCCACGGAGATCCGGGCGCTCCAGAAGACGGAAGTGCGGGAAGCGGAAGAGCCGTTCGACGAAGGCCAGACCGGTTCGAGTGCGATGCCCCACAAGCGCAACCCCGAGCTGTGCGAGCGCGTAACCGGCCTCGCCCGGATCCTGCGCGGCTACGCCGTGACTTCGATGGAGAACGTCGCGCTGTGGCACGAGCGCGACATTTCGCACTCCTCGACCGAGCGGATCGTCTTCCCCGACTCCACCCTCGTCCTGGACTACATGCTCACGTTGTTCACCGGCGTGATGGAACGCCTGACTGTGTTCCCGGAGCATATGCGAGAGAACCTGGAGCGCTCGTACGGGCTCGTGTTCTCCCAGCGCGTGCTGCTCGCCCTCATCGAGACGGGGCTGAGCCGGCAGGACGCGTACGCCATCGTCCAGCGCAACGCGATGAAGGCGTGGAAGGTGCGCACGCCGTTCTTCGATCTGTTGATGGAAGACCCGGACGTGACCTCGCGGATCGGCGAAGAGCAACTCCGGGGCATCTTCGATTACAACTTCTACCTGGCGAACATCGGCGCGACTTTCGAGCGCCTCGGCCTGTGAACGAAGAGGCCGGCGCACCGCCCTCAGACCCGGCGGCGCCTGTGACCGCCGCCAAGCCAAGGGCAACGTGGCGGCGCGCGCTCGGCCTTGTCCGATCCAACATCGCCGCCACCATGCTTCCGCTGGCGGTGATCCAGGTCCCCCTCGGAATCATCGGCGCAGCGGCGTATTTCTATCTCTACCACCAGGTCTATCCGTCGGCGGACTTCGAGTCGTTCAGCCGGTTCGATGACTCGCCGAACGGGCTGATCCTCGCGCTCGTCCTGATGACCGCGGTCTACCTGCTCTTCAGCCTGGTCGGCGCGGCGGCGACGATCGTCGCGGTCAGGAACCTGCTCGATGGCAAACCGGTGAAGCTGGCCGAATCCCTCGACCCGGCGTTTACCCGCATGGGGGGCCTCCTGGGCCGGGGAGCGCTGTTCTACCTGCTCGTCCTCGCCACAGCCGCGGGCATCGTCGTCGTCCTCTATTTCATCATCCGGGGGGGGCTCGCGATCCACGCGCACGTCCTCGAAGGCACGGGACTCGGCGGTTCGCTCGGGAGCAGCTGGCGCGTCCTCAAGGGCAACATGCTGCGCTACATCGGCGTCCTGCTCACGGGCGTGCCGGTTGGTCTCGTCGTGTTCACGCTCGCGAGCATCGTGTTCGCGATCTTCCTTGCGCCATTCAGCTCGGAGCCGGGGCGGACCGCATCGTTGCTGGCGCAATCGCTCGGGGTGCTCGTCTTCGGTATCGTGGCGATCCCCACCGGCGCCTACATGGCGACCGCGACCACCATCTTCTACCTCTCAGCAAAGGAGCGAACCCGTGCCTGACGTCCTCCTCGAATCGAACCTGCCCGGCCGCACCTACCGCGGCAAAGTGCGCGACACCTACGACCTCGGCGACAAGATGCTGATCATCGCCACGGACCGCATTTCGGCCATGGACGTCGTCCTCCCGACGGGGATACCGGAGAAGGGCCGGGTCCTCACCCAGCTTTCGGCCTGGTGGTTCGACCGCATCAAGGAAGTGGTGCCAAACCACTTCATCGCGGTCATCGGCGCGCACAACAAGCACCTGGTGCCGTTCGAGCTGGGGCCGGAGTACTACGGACGGTCGATGCTCGTGAAGAAGGCGAAACGGCTCAACGCGGAGTGCATCGCCCGCGGCTACATCTCCGGCTCCGGGTGGAAGGACTACCAGCGCACCGGGGCGATCTGCGGAATCCCACTGGCGGAGGGCCTGCGCGAATCCGACCGTCTGCCCGAGCCGATCTTCACCCCGAGCACGAAGCCAGACGTCGGCCACGACGAGAACATCTCCTACGAACAGCTCGAGGAAATCGTGGGCGAAGAGGCCGCGAACGCGATGAAGCTGCGCACGCTCGCCGTTTACAACTACGCCCACACCGTCGCGCTCGAGCGCGGAATCATCATCGCCGACACGAAATTCGAGTTCGGCTACTGGAACGAGGAGGTCATCCTCATCGACGAGGTCCTCACGCCGGACAGCAGCCGTTTCTGGCCGGCCGACCAGTACCGGCCCGGTGGACCTCAGCCCAGCTTCGACAAGCAGCCCGTCCGCGACTGGCTGGCGAAGAGCGGATGGAAGGACGGCGACCCGCCACCCACTGTCCCCGGCGACGTCGTCGCCGCCACCACCGAGCGCTACCGAACCGCATACCGCATGCTGACTGGCCAGGAGCTTCCCGAATGAGCAAGAAGAAGAACGACAAGAACAAGAAGAAGGTCCTGGGCCGAATCAAGCGTGACCCCTGGTACGCGAAGCGTTTCCCCAGGGTTTACCGCTGGTCAAAGAAGCCGGTCAACTGGTTCAACATCATCCGGTCAATCAGCGCCTTCCAGCGAAGTATTGTGACCGGGACGTCGAAGTACAACCGGTTCCTTAGAGGGAAAGCCGAACTGACTTCGTCGGAACGCAGCGGCCTCAATCTGTTCATGGGTGAGGACGGTGAATGTCATCACTGCCACGGCAGCTTCATTTTCGAAGATCAGGCGACCTACATCGGCGCCGCTGATGAGCGACTCAAGTTC
>CALMIW010000819.1 GCA_937864275.1 uncultured Dehalococcoidia bacterium | reverse complement strand
GTCAGTCTCATCGGCTGATCCCTTCCGCTACCGCTCGCAGCTCCGCCGCGATCTCGGCGATCGGCTGCACCGTCCCGACCTCGTTGTTCGCCAGCATCACGCTCGCCAGCACCGTCCTCGGCCGGAGTGCCCGCCGGAACTCGTCCAGGCTCACCCGGCCGCTCGTGTCGCACCCCAGCGTTGTGACTTCGAACCCGAGTTCTTCCAGCTGTTGGGCCACATGTAAACCGGCATGGTGCTCGATTGCCGTCGTGATGACGTGGTTGCCCGCACCGGCCCGGCTCATCGCATAGGCGATGCCCAGCATCGCCGCGTTGATGCTCTCGGTTCCCCCGCTCGTGAACAGGATCTCCGCCGGCCGTGCGCCAAGACACTCCGCCACGGTCTGCCGCGCGCCGTCCACCGCCGCCTGCGCGTCCCGCCCGATGGCGTACAGCCCGCTCGGGTTCCCGAAGCGCCCATCCAGGAACGGCAGCATCGCCTCGCGCGCCTCTGCTCGCAGTGGCGATGTCGCGGCATAGTCCAGGTAGATCACGCCTTCGATTGTTGATTGGCCGTTGGCGAATGTCGACTCTCGCCGGTAGGCTTGCCCCCGTGCCCGAACAATCTCTCCTCACCGATGACGTGCGCGCGCTGATCGGCAGCGAGACCCCTGCCGGCGCCGTCCAGGTCACCCCGCGTGCCTGGCGCCACGCCGTCGAGGTCTACACCGGCCGCGTCCCCACCGAGACGCCCGCGAACGGCGAACCCGTATCCGGCTACGCGATCGCGGCCCTCGAAACCGAGAACGGGGGCACCTCCCGCATCCCGGACCTCATGCCGAACAGCCTGTTGATCGCGAACCAGTGGGAGTTCGAACGCCCGCTCCGCATGGGAGAGACCCTCACTGCTTCGTCTCGCATCGTCGATATCACTGAACGGTTCGGTGGGCGCTTCGGCTACAGCATCGACTTCCGCACGGAGAGCGTGTACCGCGATGCTACCGGCGCCGTCGTCGCCCGGAGCGGCATAACGATGACGCAATACGACGTGCGCGAGGCCGAGCGGGCGGCCCGCCGAGCCGAGGACGCAGGCTGACCCTCGACCCTGCCGCCCTCAACGAAGGCGACGAGCTGCCCGTCCTCCACATCCAGCCGTCCCTCGGCATGGTCATCCGCTACTGCGCGCTCCAGTGGACGTTCCCCGTGTTCTTCTACGATCCCGAAGCGGCCCGCGCCATGGGCATGCCCGGCACCATCATCCCCGGCCCGCTGAAGGTCGGCCTGCTCTACCGCGCCGTCGACGAATGGCTCGGTGGCGCCGGCTGGGTCCGCCAGGTCCGTGCCGCCCACCGCCGCCCGGACCCGACGAACGACCCCATCGACATCGCCGGCCGAGTCGCCCGCGTCTACGAAGAGGACGGCAAGCGCCGCGCCGATCTCGAGCTCGCGATCATCAACCAGGAAGGCCAGCCCAGCGTCCGCGGCTTCGCCGTCGTCGAATTCCACTGACCGCCACCAACGAGCGAAGGGCGCCCCGGATCCGGGGCGCCCTTCGCGAAGCTGTTTCCGGGTGAGCGGGAGTTAGCCGTTCTCCGCCGGCTTCGGGTTCTTCACGCCCGCGCCGAGCGTGCTCTGGAACACCTTCTCGAGCGAGTCGATGTCCCAGCCGCCCTGCTTGTAGATCGTCCGCTCGCGCGTCGGCAGGCTCATGATGCTGATCTCGTCGCCGCCGATGATGAAGTCGCGGCCGTTGATGTTCGCGGCCGCGTCGGTGCAGAGGTACACCACCAGCGGAGCGATCAGCTCGGGCGCCATCGCGGAGATCCCGGCAACGGCCTGTTCGGTCGAGCTCGCCGGCTGTGCCGCCGCGCCGCCCTGGGCGGCCATCTGCTGCCGCCGGATGCGGGCCGCTTCCATCTCCGGGCTGAGCGTCAGGCGGGTCGCCGCGCGCGGCCGGAGGGCGTTCGCCGTCACGCCGTACTTGCCCAGGTCGAGCGCCAGCGTCCGCGTCAGGCCGGTGATGCCTTCCTTCGCCGCCGCGTAGTTCGCCTGGCCAAGGTTGCCCAGGCCCGATTCCGACGACGTGTTGATGATCCGGCCGCCGCGCTGCTGCCGCATCACGATCGAGGCGAACCGCGTGATCGTGAAGTGCCCCTTCAGGTGCACCGCGATGACCGCGTCCCACTCTTCTTCGGACATGTTGAAGATGATCCGGTCGCGCAGGATGCCGGCGTTGTTCACGAGGATGTCGAGCCGGCCCCAGGTGTCCATGGCCTGCTTCACGATCGCCTCGCCGTCGGCCATCGATACCACGTTGCCGAAGTTCGGCAGCGCCTCGCCGCCCATCTTCTTGATCTCGGCAACCACCTCTTCGGCGGGAGTCGCGTCGCCGCCGTCGCCGGAGGCGGTCCCTCCGAAGTCGTTGACGATGACGCGGGCGCCTTCCTTCGCCAGCGCCAGCGCTTCGCCGCGGCCAATGCCGCGCCCGGCGCCAGTGACGATGGCGACCTTTCCTTCGAGCCTTCCGGCCATGTGCTTTCACCTTCCTGTGTGTGGCTTGGGTCCCGCGAGGCGAGACAAACGCATGAAATCTACCATCCATGTGCCTGCCCTGTCCCACCCCCAGGTTGGGGTGGTGGCGTACCATCGGCCCGTGACGCGGCTGCTCGCCTTCATCCCCCACCCGGACGACGAGTCCTACAGCTTCGGCGGCACCATCGCCCTCGCCGCCCGGCGTGGTTGGGAATGCCACGTCATCTGTGTGTCCTCAGGCGAGAAGGGCAAGCGCCACGACGGCGGTCCTGCCGGCCGCGAAGCCGTCGGCGCTACCCGCGAAGCGGAACTCCGCCGCTCCTGTTCGATCCTGGGAGCGAAGCCACCGGCGTTCCTCCACATGCCGGACGGCGCCGTTCGCACCGTGGAACTGGGTCCCTCGGCCATCGCCGGCCTGCTCGACCGGTTTGCCGCCGAGATCGTCGTAACGCTCGGCAGCGACGGCGCCTACGGCCACCCGGACCATCTCGCCGTCCACCGCTGGGTGTCCGCCGCTTGGTCCGCCAGGCCGGCCTCTCGTGGCGGCGCGCTGCTCTACCCGGTGTTCCCGAGAGGCCTGTTCCTGCCGCAGTGGGAGAAGTGCCGCCACATGCTCGGCGAGCCGCCAGACCCGCCCGCTGAAGCTGTCGGATCGGACAGCTTTCACTACGAAGTCGACATCCGGGCGGTGCGGGAGACAAAGCTCGCATCAATCGCCGCGCATCGCTCGCAACTCCCCGGAGGCGACCCGGAGGCCATCTTCCCGCCCGGCATCGTGTCTTCGCTGCTCGACAAGGAACGGTTCCATGACGCGACCGGCCAGCGAAGCCCCGGCACCGCGGACCTACTTGCATCGCTTTCCGCCGGTGCGGAACATTTGCGCCACACCTGACGTCTGGAAGCCCATGCGTGCAACCCTCCTGTCTGCTGTCCTCCTGGCTGGACTCTTTGGCGCGAGGCCCTTGTTCGAGCCCATGTCAGTCGTGCAGGCATGCAGCTGCCCCGATTGCGACGCCGTCCGCGACAGCGATGTCATCGTCGGCGGCAGGATCGTCGGCTGGAAGCGAAGTGACATCGATTCGCCGTTGAGACCGGCCTACACGCCCATCGAGGTGTCACTCGAAATCGACCGCGTGTTCAAAGGCGCGGCGCCCGACGGATTGACCGTGATCGATCTCGCCAGCCTGTTCGAGACCGGCGGCTCCGTTATCTGGTCGGGAGCGGGGGGCGCCTGTGGCGCGTTCGACGAGGATCCTGCCAGCAAGTACATCATCCTCGGCTTCAACGCCGCGGCGTCCTATCCGTGGCAGGCGAGCCGTCCCAGCGTCATCTACTTGGGCTCTGAACTCTCCGGCGAGCGCTACGAACAGGCGTTAGACCGACTGGCGGTGCTCGGTGCGCCGCGCCCGCCGTCCGTCGGCGATTCACCGCCCGAGGACGAGCCGCCGTCAGCCGACTGGATGCTCTTGAGCACCATCGGCGCCGGATTCCTGCTCCTGACGCTGGTCCTCGTGCTCGCACGCCCGCGCAACGGCTGAGGATAGCCAGAGCGTTACTTCCGGTTGTACCGGTTCGCCGCAGTGTCCACGCCTTCCGTCATGATGCACTCGACGGCATCCGCCGCCAGCTCCACCGCC
>CALMIW010000818.1 GCA_937864275.1 uncultured Dehalococcoidia bacterium | reverse complement strand
TCGACGCGCACGCAGCGCCAGCGGGAGAGCGCCGGCAGCAGCGGCGTCCAGACGCTCGTCGTCGGCTTCGGCCACCAGGTGCGCGAGTGCGGCCGGGGTCGCTGCCAGCTGTTGTACCAGTTCGTCCATAAAACACACTGTACCCGGACGACGAAGCGCAGGCCTCGGCACTCGGGCGACAGACGACTTTCGTCTACCATTTAGGCATGCGTGAACCAATCGCCACCCGCCACTCCGTGAATGGCGTCGAACTCCAGGTCTATGAGTGGCCCGCTCCGGGGCCAACCGTCTTTCTCGCCCACGCGACGGGCTTCCACGCCCGCTGCTGGGACCAGGTGGTCGCCCGCCTGCCCGAGTTCCGTTGCATCGCCGTCGACATGCGCGGCCACGGCCTGAGCAGCCAGCCCGAGCCGCCGTACCTCTGGCGGTACTTCGGCGAGGATGTCGCCGCGCTCGCCCGGGCGTTGGGCCTTGAAGGCGCCATCGCCGCGGGCCATTCGAAGGGCGGCTACGCCATCACCCTCGCCGCCGCCCTGGAGCCCGGAATCTTCTCCAGGCTCCTGCTCATCGACCCGGTCATCCTGTCGCCGTCTGCCTACAAGTCGATGGCGGAGCGGGAGGGCGAAGTCGAGCACTTCGCGGCCCGGCGCCGGAACGAGTGGCCATCGCCGGAAGCCATGTTCGAAAGCTTCAAGGGCCGCCCGCCCTTCAACGCCTGGGACCCGGCGGTCCTCCATGACTACTGCCAGTTCGGGCTCGTGCCTAATCCCAACGGCGATGGCTGCGTGCTTGCCTGCCCGCCGCGCATCGAAGCTGCGACGTACATGGGCAGCTCCGGCGGCGACATCTACGGCGAGATTGGGACCCTCGACATCCCGGTGCGCATCCTCCGGGCGCGCGAGCGTTCCGCCGATTCGCCCGGGGACATGAGCGGTTCGCCGACGAACCCGGAGCTTGTGAAGCATTTCTCCCGGGCCGAGGATATCCACCTCCCGAAGTACTCCCACTTCATCCCGATGGAAGACCCGGGCTTCATCGCCGAGCAGCTGCGGGAGCTCGCCAGCGGGCTGTGAGCGTGAGTTTGGTCAGGCGGCGCGGCCGGCGGTCACCAGGCGGTGCCGGCCGGTGTTCTTGGCTTCGTAGAGCGCCCGGTCTGCCACGTCGTAAGCCCGCGCGACGGCGTCCGGTGCGCTGTCGGTCGACCTTCGGCATGGGGCCAGCCCGGCGCTGACGGTCACCCTCACGAGCGACCCCGCCGAGAGTGCGCAGGGCGTGGCCGCCACCAGGTCCACCGCGCGCTGGCATGCCTGTTCGGCCCGTTCGACGGGGACGGTGAAGAGCACGCCGAACTCCTCGCCGCCGAGCCGGCCGACGTAGCCTTCGCCCTTGAACGCTGCCGTCAGCCGTTCGGCGACGGCGCGCAGGACGGAGTCGCCGGCCGGGTGGCCGTGGGCGTCGTTGATGCTCTTGAAGCGGTCGACATCGAAGACGGCGATCGCTGCCGGATGGCGGGCGACCGCCATATCGAACCAGGCGCGCCGGGAGAGGACGCCCGTGAGCGCATCGTGTTGCGCCAGGAACTCCGCGCGCTGGCGCGAAGCCTCGGCCTCACGCGCGAACGCCTCGGCCTTCTCCTTCGCCAGCGAGAGCTCGCTGTTGACGCGGCGCAGTTCGCGCTCGGCCCGGAGCTTCTCGGTTTCGTCGGTCGTGACGCCGATCACGCCGGTCGGCGAGCCTTCGTGGTCGCGGAGCGGCGCGAAACGCGTCTGGAACTCGCGGCCGTTCCACTGCATATCCACAGCGAAGCTTTCGCCCGCCAGGCCGCGCCCGATGTTGGCGCGCAGTTCATCGGCGAACGGGCCGACCATCAGGTCGTAGATGTGCGTGCCGACGAGCGAGCCCGCCTCCTGGCCGATGGAGCCGAGCCCGGCGCCCTCGAGCAGGACGACCTTTCCGTCTGGTTCGAAGACGGTGATGAAGACGGGCGCGTTGGTGAACACGGCCCGCAGGCGCTGTTCGGTCTCGCGGAGTTCGCGGTTCAGCTTGAGTGCGCGGATCGTCGGGCCGGCCTGCGCGACCAGCGAGCTCAGGAAGCCCAGTTCGGGCTCGTCGAAGGCGTGCTGTTCCGATCCGCAGAAGGTGATGGTCGCGTAGAGCTGCTCCTGGACGAACACCGGAAATGAGGCCATCGAGATGATGTGCGCGCGCTCGTAGAACGGGCGCAGTTCGTCGTTGACCAACAGTTGCTCGGAGGCGTCGCTGACATCGGGGACGGCGTACGGCTGGCGCGTCCAGGCGACGTGCCGGGCGACCAGGAGGTCGCGTTCCACCGAATTCTCCGACTCCTGGCCCCGCCGGCCGCGTTCCGCGGTTTCGGTGTTCGAGTGCCGGCCGAGGTTCACGGAACGCTCGAGCACGCGTTCGATAGCCGGGTCGAACAGGAGAATGGCGACCCAGGCGAAGCCGCTTGCCCGGGACAAGGCGGTCGCCAGGGCGGAGAGCGGGTTCTCCGCGTGCTCGGCCTGGGTAAACGCTTCGGCGATGTCGCCGAGGACGCGCATCTGGCCCTGGAGCCGTTCCTGGCGCTCGCCGTCCAGTACGCTGGTCACGAGGTACGCCATCAACGGGCGGACCGTGCTGAGCATTTCCACCTGCTCCGGGCTCAGCCCGGTGGGCCAGTGCCCCCGGATGATGAGCATCTCGGAGTTGCTCTCGTCGCCAGGCAGCACGGCGGCGATGTGGGTCGCCGGCACGCCAGGCCCGACGGGCAGGACTTCTTCCACGAGCCGGCCGGACACCGTGAGCAGGCGCACCGGTTCTTCCGGGTTCGCGGCTGCTTCGCGCCAGGCGTGCCAGTAGCCGCGCTGCTTGATCTCGTAGTCCGCCGGGTCATCGGTGCTGCCCAGGCGCACGAACGCCGGGTCGCCCCCGCGGATCACGTACGCCTCCTCCGCGCCCAGGAGGTCCCGGACGGCGGCGCACGCCGCGACCACCGTCTCTACGTCGGCCTGATTGGCCGGTGTCGCGGCAAGGCGTGAGAGCGCCCCGAGCGTCACGGACATTTCGCTGAGCCTGCCTTCCCCACTCGTCCCACCTTGAGTAACGGCAGAGGAAGGGAAGATGTGCAGCCCCGGTGGGGACGCAAGAAAAGGCCCGCGTCGCCGCGGGCCTCTTGTGATGGTGGTTGGGTTACGGGTTAACCGCCCGCTGCGGGCTGGGGAGCGATGGTGGGTTGGACCTCGCCCCGCCGCCGGGCGGCGAAGGCTTCGTCTTCTCCGACCACGGAGGCTTCGCGCTGGGCCTGCTCCTGCTCGTAGGTCATCTTGTAGAGGTTCGCGTAGA
>CALMIW010000817.1 GCA_937864275.1 uncultured Dehalococcoidia bacterium | reverse complement strand
GCTTCGCGATCGGCGCGAGGGCGTCGAACACGGTCGTGTCGCCGTGGAACTCGCCGAGTGCGGCGACGACTGCCCGCTTCGCCTTCAGGTTGCGGACGGCGAGGCAGCGCAGGAGTGCGTCGCGCGCCGGGGTCGTGCGGATCTCGCCCAGCGCCTTGGCGGCCGCAGCCTGGCAGGCCCAGAACTTGTCCGACATGACCGCCGTCTCCAGGGCGGTGATGGCTTCTGCCCCGCCCTTCTTCCCGAGTTGCGCGGCGGCGAACTGGCGCCCGCCGATGTCGTCGTCGTCCCGCAACTGGAGGCGCAATTCGCCAACCGACTTGTCGAAGTCCAGCTCCTTCAGGATGCCACCGTACGGGTCGAACCGGCAGAGGTCAGGCTTCTGGGCCACGGGGAACACGAACGTGTGCTCGGCCTCGCTGATCTCGACGCGGAACGCGTTTGGCCGGGCCCGGCCCTTGCGGAAGTCGATCGTGACCGGCATCCGGAAGATCGGCGTGCCATCGGCGGTGGCCTGCGTCTGTTTCACCGAGACCGTTGCCAGCTTGTGGTCGTCGTCGTAGCTCCAGGCGACTTTGAGGTTCGGGTGACCGGGCTTGTACACCCACTGGTCGAAGAACCAGTCCAGGTTCCGTCCGGTCTCCTCGGCGATGGCGGCGGCGAGGTCCTGGGTGATGACGCTCCGCTCCTGGTTTTCCCGGATGTAGCGCTGGATCGAGCGGAAGAACTGGTCGTCGCCGAGAAGCGAGCGCAGCATCGCGAGGACGACGGAGCCCTTCTCGTAGAGGTGCCGGTCGAACAGGTCGATCGGCTGGTTGAAGACGTTCGTGACGATCGGGCGCCGGTAGCGCTCGCCGAAGTAGAGTTCGGCGTTCTCGATGGCACCCTGCCGGTAGAAGTCGATACCGAGATGGTGCTCGTCCCAGAGCATCTCCAGGTACGTGGCGAAGCTTTCGTTGAGCCACCCATGGGACCAGTCGCGGCAGGTCATCAGGTCGCCGAACCACTGGTGCGCGAGTTCGTGGGAGATGAGCGGGTCGCTCGTGAAGTCGCGCGCCGCCTTGCGGTCCACCAGGATGTTCTCGGTCATCGTGGTGGCGCTGGTGTTCTCCATCCCACCGAAGACGAAGTCGCGCACGACCACCTGGGAGTACTTCGACCACGGGTATTTCGCATCGAAGAGCTTCTCGAAGAGCGCGATCATCGCCGGGGTGTTCGCGAACGTGCGGCGGGCGTCGTCAACGTCCTTCTCTTCCACGAAGGAGTCGATCGTCAGCTCCGGCGTCGAATCGTTGAGCCGTGCCAGTTCGCCCGCGGCGAGGGTGAAGAGGTAGGTGCTGTGCGGCCGGTCCTGGTGCCAGTGGAAGCGCTTGGTGCCGTCGCGGTTTGCCTTCTCTTCGAGCAGGCGGCCGTTCGAGAGCGCGTACCACGACCCGGGCACCGTCACGATCAGTTCGCTCGTCTGCTTTTCGCTCGGGTGGTCGAAGCACGGGAGCCAGTAACGGGTGTCCTCGTCCTGGCACTGGGTCCAGACCTGGACGGGCTTGTCCGGGTAGCCCGCATCGGGAGCGATGAAGTACATCCCGATGCGGGGCGTGGCGGTGAAGGTGATGGCGACCGGCAGGTCCTGGCCGCGTTTGCGGCCTTCGCCCAGGTCGATGCGCAGCTTCGCCCCGTCGTAGGAGAATTCTGCCGGCTTCTTCGCCACGGCAACCGCGCCGATGCCCAGGTCGATGGCGTCGAACTCGACGTAACGCGTGCCGTCGTTGAGCGGGGCAACCGTGTGCGTCACGGTGCCCGCGATGCTCCTGGCCGGCAGGTCGAGCTTGATGTCGATCTTGCTGTGCTTCACATCGACCGCACGGTCGCGAGACCACACCGGGCGGTCGCCGGGCAGGGCGTGCGGCAGCGCCGCCGGCTCACCGGCCAGCCTCCCGCAGATCAGGCGTTCTCCGTACAGCGACATAGCGCGGCCCCCCGGATGTGGATTTCGGGGATCGTAGAGGGGCGAGGGGGAAGGGAGAAGCGGCCTAGCCGGCGTGGGCCTTGAGCCACTCGAGTACTTCGGCGCCGTGGCTGTCGGGTTTCACCTTCGGCCACACCCGCGCGACACGGCCTTCCGGGTTCAGGACATACGTGCTCCGGATGATGCCTTCGTAGGTCTTTCCGTACATGCTCTTCGGGCCCCACGCGCCGAAGCTCCGGGCCATCTGGTTGCCTTCGTCCGCGAGCAGCGTGAACGGTAGTTCGTACTTCTGGGCGAACTTTTGATGCGAAGCGGCCGAATCGGCGCTCACGCCGAGGACTGTCGCACCAGTGGCGGCGATCGCGCCGTAGTTGTCGCGGAAGTTGCAGGCTTCCTTCGTACAACCGGGGGTGTCGTCCTTCGGGTAGAAGTAGATGACCGCCCACGTGCCCTTCACGGACGAAAGAGAGACCTCGTTCCCGAACTGATCCTTCAGCGAAAAGTCCGGCGCCTGGCTATCGACAGACAGGAACGGCATGGTGTCTCCCCCTTTGTTGTCGCGACTAATCGTACGGGATCCGGCGGCGCCGGATCACCCGGAAAGCGTTTCCGCGAGGCGCAGGAGGGCCAGGTTGGGCGGAGGATGCTGCCCGTTCACGACTTCGGTCAGGGGCACTTCGACTGACACGCCCTTCTGACGGCCGATCATCATGCCCGAGCGTCCCGCGAGCAGGGTCTCTACCGCCATCGCGCCCGCCTCCGAGGCGATGATCCTGTCGCGCATCGTCGGCCGTCCGCCGCGCTGGATGTGGCCGAGGACCACCACCCGGTATGGGCGGTTGAGCGCCTTGCCCACGTGTTCGCCGACGCCGAACGCCCCGCCGGCCTCGTCGCCTTCGGCCACCACGACGATATGGCTGCGCTTGCCGCGTTCGATTGACCGCCGGAGCTTGTCGATGAGGCTGGAGATTTCATCGTGCGCTTCTGGAACGACGACGCCGGCGGCGCCGCCCGCGACCGCGGTGTGGAGGGCGATCGCGCCGCTGCTCCGGCCCATCACTTCCACGAAGAACATCATCCCCGTCGACTCGCTGGTGTCGCGGATCTGGTCGATGGAGAGGAGCGCGGTGTTCACGGCGGTGTCGAAGCCGATCGTTTCGTCCGTGCCCCACACGTCGTTGTCTATCGTCCCGGTGATGCCCGCGACCGGCACGCCGCACTCGTCCTGGAGGGCGAGCGCGCCGCGCTCACGGGCGGGAACTCCCTGCGCTACGTCCGCGACGGCAACTATGCCGGCTCGGTGTTCCGCCGCGTCGTGCGGGGCTTGGTGATCCAGGGGGGCGGCATGACGCCCGAGCTGGTGGCCAAGCCCGTC
>CALMIW010000816.1 GCA_937864275.1 uncultured Dehalococcoidia bacterium | reverse complement strand
CCTCGCGGTTCGACCCGGGCGTCGCCATTTTCCTCGTGCTGAACGCCGTCGGGCCGGCGGCCTACCTGAATCCCTTCTTCACGCCGGGGATGCACGAAGACGGCCTGCAATCGTTCGCGCACAAGACCGACGCACCGATCGTCTTCGCCGCCACGGCCGCTCTCTGCCTGGTGTTGGCAGTGGCGGACCTGACGGCGGGAGGGCTGAACAGCAAGTCGCTGGCGGCACTCGGCGTCCTGGCAGCGCTGGCGGCGGTGCTCCGCACGGTCACGCTCCCGGCCGGGGCGAACCTCTACTTCTTCCTGGTCATCCTTGGGGGCTACGCGTTCGGGTTCCGGATGGGCTTCCTGCTCGGGGCGCTCTCGTTCTTCCTGAGCGCAGTGGTGACGGGCGGGTTCGGCCCGTGGCTGCCGTTCCAGATGTTCGCGAGCGCGTGGATGGGCTCGAGCGCGGGAGCCCTGCGGGCTGTCACCGCGCAGGCCGGCCGGCGCACAGAGGTCGCCGCGGTCGTGGCGTTCGGAATCGCCTGGGGCCTGCTCTTCGGAGCGATCACCAACCTCTGGTCGTGGCCCTTTTTCAGCGCGGGTCCGGATATCTCGTACGAACCGGGACTGGGGCCATGGGAGACCCTCCGGCGCTACTGGAATTACTACTTCCTCACCAGCTTCGGTTGGGACCTCCTGCGGAGCATCTGCAACGCCGTCATCCTCGTGTTCGTGGGCGGTCCCCTTCTGCGGGCGCTCATCCGGTTCCGGGAGCGCTTCAGCTTCGAACTGCGGTAAGCGCGCCGGCACCGGTAGAATCCGGGGCCCGGAGGGATGCCCAAGTGAACAAGGTCACCATCGGCAGCGTGGAAGTGACGCCGCTCCTCGATACGCGGCTTCTGATGTATCCACCCATGTTCCTGCCCGATCACGCCGAAGAGTTCGTGGCCGAGTACAAACACCAGGCGGACGAACGCGGCCTGTTTCCCATGGCTATCACCTGCTTCCTCCTGCGCTCAGCGGGCAAGACGATCCTCGTGGACAGCGGAGTTGGCCGGCGGCGACGCCCGAACATGCCCATCGGGCACCTCAACGACTCGCTTGCCGAAGCAGGAGTGGAGCCGGGCGACATCGACATCGTGTTGAACACCCACATGCACGTGGACCACGTCGGCTGGAACACCATCGAGGGAGCGGACGGCGCAGCCGAGATCTTCTTTCCAAAGGCGCGTTTCTGGTTCCAGCAGAACGAGTGGGACTACTGGATGCAGCCGGAGCGGCTGAACGACCCGGGAAACGCCCACCTGGTGGAGTGTGTCGAACCACTTCGAGACAGTGGTCGAATCACGTTCGCCGAAGGCGAGCAGGCTATCGACGAGCACCTCACCTATGTGCCGACGCCGGGGCACACGCCCGGCCACGTGGCCATCGGCATCGTTTCGCAGGGAGAACGGGCAGTCATCGTGGGTGACGCCTCGCACCACCCGGCCCAACTTCTCCACCCGGATTGGTCGCCGTCGTTCGACATCGACCCGGTGGTCTCCGCGCGGACGCGCCAGCGGCTGTTCGACTGGGCCATCGACGATCAGCGCCTCTGGATGGCGGGCCACTGGGAGCACCCTGGGATGGGACGCCTCATGCGGCTCGATGGGACGAGGACCTTCAGGGCGCTCTGACGATAGGACGCCATTTGCCCCGTCCAGCAGGCCCCGCGTAGCTTTCCCGCATGCGGGCAC
>CALMIW010000815.1 GCA_937864275.1 uncultured Dehalococcoidia bacterium | reverse complement strand
TGATCGCAAGCCCAAGGATGAGTGCGATGTTGGCTACGTTGCTGCCGAGCGCATCACCAAGTGGGATCTCTGGCTGACCCGTCGTCGCCGCATTCAACGCCACGGATAACTCCGGCGTGCTGGTGGCGAACGCGGCGACCGTGGCCGCGATGATTCCCGCGGGAACGCGCATGGCCGCGGCGAGCCGCACGGAGCCGCGGACGAAGAACTCCCCGCCCCCCGCGGCGGCCAGAACGCCGATAACCATCAGCGCGACATCGGGCATCAGTCGCTCCGGAGGTACCGGGATGCGGTCTGTCGAGCCCCCGGAAGATCCTCCCGCGGCGGCCCGAACGAGCGGCGAGCGCAGCATCGCGGGGCGAACGAGACTCGGCGGCTCATGCGGCGCTCTCGTCGCCGGCGGCACGTTCGGCCAGGTAGAAGGCGATGGTGACGGCGGTGACGATGCCGCCCGTGAGCCAAACGGTGGGGCGTTCGCCCACGGCATCGGCGAGGAAGCCGATCGGGAGCGCGAAGATGCTCGAGGTGGCGAAGGCGAGGAACGTGAGCGAGACGACGCGTCCGAAGTATTCCGGTTCGGTGATGTGGCTGACGATGGCGCCGTTCAGGGTCTGGAAGCCGCCGGCGCCGAGCCCGCCGAAGAACATCGCGACCGCGAGGAGGGCGTAGTTCGGAGCGAAGCCCTGGGCGAGGAGCGAGAGGCCGAAGATCAGGCACATGGTGGTGTAGATGGCGCGGGCGTGCTTCGAATCGGCCTGGGAGGCGACGCCGATGCTGGCGCCGAGGCCGCCGACGGCGTTCACACCGAGCAGGAGGGTGATGCTCTCCGCCTTCTGGTTCAGTTCGTTTTCGACGAGCCCGGGAAGGACCGTGACGTAGGTGAACCCGAACATAATCACGAGGACGTAGGAGAGGACGAGGCGCCGGAGCCGGGAATGGCTGCGCACGTAGCCGAGGCCGCTGACGATATCGCCGAAGACGCTCCGGTTCGTGCCGGTCGGCGGGCGGGAAGGCGGCAGGCTGGCCGTGGAGACGATGGCGCCAACGTAGAGCGCGCCCATGCCGAGGAACGCACCGGCCGCTCCGAGGAAGCCGACCGCGAGCATGAGGCCGGCCACGAGCGGGGCGACGATGCGGGAGGCGTTGAGGGCGACCTGGCTGAGGGCCACGGCGTTGCCGCGACGGTTGCCATCGACAAGTTCGAGCATGAACGCCTGGCGGGAGGGCCCGAGGAACGAGAACGCGACGCCGATGACGAAGGAGCCGACGGCCAGGTAGGCGACGGTGATGACATCGAGCGCGACGAGCACCCCCAGGGCGACGAAGGCGGCGAAAATGGCGACCTGGCAGGTGAGGATGACGGCTTTCTTCGAAAGGCGGTCGGCGAGCGCGCCGCCGATGGGACCGAGGGCGAGCTGGGCGATGCCCTGGGCGAAAACTACGAACCCGACCGCGCGATTGTTGCCGCTGAGGTCGAAGGCTACCACGCTCTGGACGACTGTCGACATAAAGAAGGCGATGAAGGCGAGCAGCGAACCGATCCAGAGGACGCGGAAGTTCCGTTCGGAGAGCGCGGCGAAGGTGTTGTGGAACCAGGAGCCCATGGCCGGAGACTACAGAGCGCAAGGGGAAGGGAGAAGTGAGATCGAGCGCGCGGTGGGGACGCGGCTGGCGGTGCTAGGATCGGCGGATGAATGCGATCGACCAGGCGTTGGTAATGCTGGACGGGTGCGGGCCGGAGTTCGGCGACAACGGCCTTTCGAAT
>CALMIW010000814.1 GCA_937864275.1 uncultured Dehalococcoidia bacterium | reverse complement strand
CACCTGCAGGTACACGGAAACCCCGGACCGCGACTTCATCATCGACCGCCACACCGAACACCCGTCGGTTGTGGTGGCGTCGCCGTGCTCGGGGCACGGGTTCAAGTTCTCCATCACGAGCGGCGAACTGGCAGCCGAGCTCGCGACCACGCCGGCCGGGACGTATGAATCGGCCCTCTGGAGAGAACGCTTCAGCATCCATCGGGCTGAAACCCTGGCCGGCGCGCTCGCAACGGAGTGGCGCGATTGATAGCTCAAGGCGCTGACGTGTGCCGGTTGTGCGGATCGAGCCGCGGCATCCGCCGATAACGCCCCGCGACAGTAGCAGCCCTGCTCAGTGAGTCAGTGCGGAGTAGACGATCGACCGCAGTTCGCGCCGGATGTTGTACTGCGTCGAGGGCATCAGCTGGGTCATGAAGACCACGACCAGTTCCTCCACCGGGTCGATCCAGAAGGCCGTGCTGGCGGCACCGCCCCAGGCGAACTCGCCCGGCGTGCCGGAGACCTGCGCCTGTGCCGGGTCCAGCGTCACCGAGAACCCGAGGCCAAAGCCGATGCCGCTGAACGTCGTTTCGGCCCAGCGCCCAAGCGCGTGGTTCATCAGGTCGGCGCCGTCGGGAAGGTGGTTGCTGGTCATCAGTTCCAGCGTCTTCCGGCCGATGATGCGGGCGCCTTCGAGCTCGCCGTCGTTGCAGAGCGCCTGGGCGAAGCGGAAGTAGTCCGTCGCCGTAGAAACCAGGCCGCCGCCGCCGCTGAGGTAGGTCGGCTGATGGAGATACGCGCTGTGCTCGGGGTCGTCGATAAGCCGCAGCCCGATCTTTGGGTCGACGCTGTAGTTGGCGGCGAACCGCGGCTGCTTGGCCGGGGGCACGAAGAACCCGGTGTCCACCATGCCGAGCGGGTCGAAGATGTTCGCCTGGAGGTAGTCGTCGAACCGTTGCCCGGAGATGACCTCGACCAGGTACCCGCAGACGTCCGTCGAGACCGAGTAGTTCCAGTGATCGCCGGGCGAGAATTCCAGCGGGAGCGTCGAGAGGGTCGCAATCATGTCTTTGAGCGAGCGTCCCTTGCCGCCGGCATCGACTTCGAGTTCGCGGTAGGCGGCGTCGATGTTCGTTCGCGCGATGAAGCCGTAGGTCAGTCCGCTCTGGTGCGAAAGCAGGTCGCGCACGGTCATCAGGCGGGCGGGGCGGTGGGTTATGAAGTTGGGGTAGGAGCCCATGGAGAAGACGCGCATTCCCTCGAATTCGGGGATGTACTTCTCCACGGGGTCATCGATCTGCATCAATCCGCGTTCGTACAGCTGCATCAGGGCGATCGAGGTGACCGGCTTGGACATCGAGTAGATGCGGAAGATGGTGTCGCGCTTCACGGGAGTCCTGCGGGCGAGGTCGGCCATGCCGGCCGCCTGGAAGTGAGCAACCTCGCCGTGGCGGGCCACCAGGACGAGCGTGCCCGCCAGGCGGCCGTCCGAGACGTAGCGCTGGAGGTGCTCGTCGAGGTAGCCCAGGCGTGTGGGGTCGAGGCCCAGCTCCGCGGGCGAAACAGACGGTTCAGCAGTGACCATGTCGGCGGCTCCGAGACGAGATGTTGGCGCCCCGGATGCTACCGCATGGCGCGGAAGCGCTCACACCAGGCCGACGATGGCGGGCAGGACTTCGCCGATCTGGCCACGGAGGAG
The DNA here is from genome assembly GCA_937864275.1 of uncultured Dehalococcoidia bacterium. Taxonomy (GTDB): domain Bacteria; phylum Chloroflexota; class Dehalococcoidia; order Tepidiformales; family Tepidiformaceae; genus Amarobacter. The sequence goes on along the minus strand of CALMIW010000814.1, from coordinate 6,451 downwards.
GGCGTTTGCGGCACTGTCGTACGGTGTCTCCTGCGCGTTCATGATCACCAGCTTCGCTCCGGCCTGGAGCGCGTACCTCGGCAGGTAGGCGACCGGCGTGACGGTGAGAGAGGTGCCGATCGCGAGAAACACGTCGCAGGTGGAGGCGGCCGCCTGGGCGCGTTCGAGGTCCTCCGGCACCAGGTTCTGTCCGAAGGAGATGGTCGCCGACTTCAGGATCCCACCGCACGTGCGGCAGGGCGGGTCTTCTTCGCCGGCATCCACGCGCGCCAGCACGCGTTCGATAGGCCCGCGCTCGCCGCAGCCCATGCAGACGAAGTCGCGCACCGTGCCATGCACTTCGATGATGCGGGCGAGCGAGTTGCCAGCCTTGATGTGGAGGCTGTCGATGTTCTGCGTGACGAGGGTCTGAAGCTTGCCCTTGTTTTCGAGCTCGGCCAGCGCCAGGTGCCCGGCATTGGGCTGCGCGTCCATGAACGGGCTGTTGCGCCGGTTCTTCCAGCTGGCGACGCGGGCTTCGCGGCTGGCCATGTAGTGCTGAATCGTGGCCCGCTTCTCGGCCTCCGGATCGCGCGTCCAGACGCCCTGCGGCCCGCGGAAATCCGGGATGCCCGATTCGGTGCTGATGCCGGCGCCGGTGAGCACCACGGTGTTGTTCGATGCCTTCAGCCAGCCGGCGACCTGTTCAATGATTTCGCGTTCGTCCACAGATGCAGCCTACAAACGTTCTATACGAATGCAAAGATTTCGACATTATCGGTTGACGTGGACTCTATCAGCTTTCTAACGTATCGCTGGCGCGGAGGCCTATTCCGCTCGTAGACCTCCGCCAGTTAACGCCAGTACGCTCCACGCACTGGCACGAAGGCCCGATGTCCGCTCCATCGGGCCTTCTCCATGTCTCTCGGCAGGCTCTCCGCGTTACGCTTCGAACCTGAGGCGGCTCGCCGCGCCGGTCACGGCCTTAAGCGACGCGACGAGGATGTTCGGGTCCATTCCAACCCCCCAGCACATGCCCTCGGGGCTGCGGGCTTCCACGTAGGCGACGGCCGAGGAATCGGCGCCCGCGGAAATCGCGTGCTCCGAGTAGTCGAGCACCTCGATCGCGAGGCCAAGGTCGCGCTGGAGCGCGTGGACGAAGGCGTCGATGGGCCCGTTGCCCTCGCCGGCGACCTGCTTCACATCGCCATCGACGCGGACTTCGGCGGTGACCTTCGTCTTGCCGCCGCCGGTGCTCATCTCGTGCGTGAGCAGCTCCATCCGCGGCAGTTCGGGAAGGTACTCGTTGCGGAACGACTCCCACATGGCGGCCGGCGTCACTTCGGTGCCGGTGTCTTCGGTGATCGACTGGATGGTCTTCGAGAATTCGATCTGGAGGCGGCGCGGCAGGTCGAACCCGTGCTCCGTCTTCATGATGTAGGCGACACCACCCTTGCCGGACTGGCTGTTCACGCGGATGACGGCTTCGTAGGTGCGGCCGACGTGCTTCGGGTCGATCGGGAGGTAGGGCACCTCCCAGATCCGGTATTCCTCGCCCAGCGCATCGAAGCCCTTCTTGATGGCATCCTGGTGGGAGCCGGAAAAGGCGGTGTAGACCAGGTCTCCCGCGTAGGGGTGCCGGGCAGGCACGGGCATGCGGTTGCAGTACTCGGCCACGCGACGCAGCGCATCGATGTCGCTGATATCCAGCTCCGGGTCCACGCCCTGGCTGAAGAGGTTCATCGCCAGGGTGATGACGTCGACGTTGCCCGTGCGCTCGCCCTGGCCGAAGAGCGTGCCCTCAACGCGGTCGGCGCCGGCCATCACGCCGAATTCGGCAGCCGCGACGGCCGTGCCACGGTCGTTGTGCGGATGGAGCGACAGGCAGACAGACTCGCGGTTGGGGAGGTTGTGGAGGAACCACTCGATCGTGTCGCCGTAGATGTTCGGCGTGTACATCTCGACGGTGGCCGGGAGGTTCATTATCAGCCGCTTTTCGGGCGTCGGCTCGATGACTTCGGCGACGGCGTTGCAGATCTCGAGCGCGTACTCCACCTCGGTGCCGGTGTAGCTTTCGGGCGAGTATTCGTAGCGCACGCGCGTGCCGGGCAGCATCGACTTCTCGAGCTTGCGGCAGAGCTCCGCGGCATCGGTCGCGATCTTCGTGATGCCCGGCTTCTCCAGCCCGAAGACGACGCGGCGCTGGAGGACGGACGTCGAGTTGTAGAAGTGGACGATGGCGCTGTGGGAGCCCATCAGCGACTCGTAGGTGCGTTCGATGAGCTCCGGCCGGCACTGGGTGAGCACCTGGATCGTCACGTCTTCCGGGACCAGGTCTTGCTCGATCAGCTGGCGGACGAAGTCGAAGTCAGGCTGGGAAGCCGCCGGGAAGCCGACCTCGATTTCCTTGAAGCCCATGAGGACGAGCGCTTCGAACATGCGCAGCTTCCTGCCGGGGTCCATCGGGTCCACAAGCGCCTGGTTGCCATCGCGAAGGTCCACCGAGCACCAGAGGGGAGCCTTCTCGATCTGACGGTCGGGCCACTGCCGGTCCGGGATCCGCAACGGCAGCGGCCGGAAGGGCACGTACTTGTGGAACGGCATTGTCTTGGGCGTGATGGGTGCTGGTGGCATCGCTATGTACTCCGGGGTGGTCTGATGCTGGGCTGCCGTTCGTCAAAAAAATACCCCCTGGGCGGTTGGCGCAGGAGGCATCGGCGAGCAGCAGCGGGGTGCTCGCCGTCAGGTAAGAAGAAGGAAACCGAAAGCGTTCTTCAGCATTACTCCTGAATATCGGCAGCAGACGCCCGCTTGTCAAGGTCGGTGTGCGCGGCAGGGATCTCCCGGCGCCTCCGCGTCCTACGTACCGGCGGGGCCGACGAAGGTGATCGGCTGGCCGAGCGCGGAGAGGCCAAGCGAGTGCATCAGCTCGTCCGTCTTCCAGGCCATGACGTTGCCGCCGACCATGTCGCGGTAGATGCGTTCGAGCGGGCGGTTCTTCACGTAGGCGTGGGCGCCGCACACGCGCATCGCGCCGGCCGAGACCTCTTCGCTCATTCGGCGGAGGTGGTAGCCCGTTCGGACCAGGCGGCGGGGGAACGCCTGGGGGCGTTCGGACGGCGTCTCCAGCCGGCGGACGCAGTCGTCCAGGACGATGCGGCCGGTTTCGAGCCAGTGCTCCATGTTGCCGATACCGAACTGGGCCCACGGCTGCTCCGAGCGGAAGCCGGCGGAGCCGCCGAGGTTGCTGTTCGGCCCGGCGAGGTAGCCGTGGCGCTGCTTCACGTAGTCGATGGTGAAGTCGAAGGCGGCCTGGCTCAGCCCCAGCCAGATGGCCAGGATGCCGAGCGCGCCGCGGGCGCGGATCTGGGTTTGGACGTCCACGACCTGGGCCTGCGCCTGCAGCACCATCCGCATCATCGCCGCCGGGATGACGAGGCCTTCGCTCTTGGGGATGCGCGCGTTCTCGATGACGATGTCGTGGCTGGATGTCCCGCGCAGACCCATGGCGTCCCAGTTGAGCAGGTTCTTGATGCCGGGCGTGGAGAGGTCCGGTACGGTCAGGGCGACGTCCGGCTCGTTGCCTTCGCCGCGGTCGACGGAGCCGCCGATGAGGGCGTACCGGGCGCCCTCGCTCATGGAGGCGAAGCCGGCGCGGCCGTTGATCACCAGGTCGTCGCCATCCTCGTGGATCTTGAAGCCCGCCTGCCGGTTATCGAGGCCGCCGGTGGGCACGGAGCCCGGCCCGCAGATCATCGCGCCGTTCTGGCCCATGTCCTTGAGCACCGCGTCGCGCCGCGAGAACGGGGGCATGCTCTCCAGGAAGCCGGCGACGAGCACGTGCATGTTCAGCGCTACCGCGGTGGAGCCGTCGCCGTAGGCGATCTCTTCCATGATCTTCATCTGCCCGGCGACGCTGATCCCGAGCCCGCCGTTCTCCTTCTTGAGCGCCATGGCGGGCACCTTCAGGGAGAGCAGCTCGTCGACGTTCTCGCGCGGGAAGCGCCCTTCGCGGTCGACCGCGGCTGCACGCTCGGCGAACTTCGTGCGAGCGAGCTCGCGGACATTCCCGATGAGTTCGGTTTCCCACTGTTCCATGGCGGCACCCCGGAGGCGAAGAATTGCTGGTTGCGAGCGAAAGGGTACGGCATTCGGAGCCGAGGGGCAGTCGGCGGCGCTGGCGGGCGGGGTTGCTGGCGTAAAGCGCGCACCACCGCCGGCGCAGTCCCGCTCCGCTACAACGTCCCCGAATAGGCCCTCCAGCGGCCGGTCGGTCTTTAGGCGGATGTTCGGCTTCCGGGCCGGGGAAGCGTGAAAACGGGCACAGAGCGAATGCCCCGGGCGTTCCTACGTTGGATCACGACCGGCATCGAGGGCGGTGCCGGACCCAGATTCGTGGAGCACCTACCTTGGCTCGAACAGAGCGTCTCATCCTCCTCGCCCTGCCTTTCGTCATCGCACTGATCCTGGCCGCGAGGCCGGGCTCCGTCGATGCATGGAAGCCCTACACCCATAACTACACCGGCGACAACGCCTACACCGACGTGGTCGCCGACGGCCGCGTGCACATCAACGGACACGACTACACGGTGAACCCGCGCATCGTGCATGCCCTGCAGCAGAAACGCGCGTCGTACAACGCCGGCGTCGTCGGACCCGACGGCTACCCGGACCTTGTCATGGGCCAGTCAGTGATCCACCCGGAGAACACCGGGCTCTGGCTGCAGCACGTGCTGAACAAGGGCTGGGCGGCCCAGAGCGACCCTCGCTACAGCGAGGACCAGAAGCTCGAAATCCTCGCCTTCAGCTACGGCTACCTCACCCACGCCGCGGGCGACATGTGGGCGCACACGCTCATCAACGACTTCGCCGAAGGCGTCTTCCCATCGGTCGGCGAAGTCATCGGCGACCCGGAGACGGCGGCCATCGCGCTCAAGCACATCATCGTCGAAGGCTACATCGGCGACGCCACCCCCGGATTCGACGGCAACCCCGAGCGGACCCTGGTGCCGGGCGAATTCAACGAGGACGGCGACCCGCAGTTCTCCGACGACGCGACGCATGCCATCCCCTACGCCCAGCCGCCGGACCTCTTCCTCTGGGAAGTCTTCGTTGGCCGCGGCGTCGATGCGAACGGCCACCTCACGCTGCCGCTCCCCGGCCAGCCGACCGCCGACCGCGGGATGCTGCTGAACTTCTTCTTCAGCCTCCGCAACGACCTCTACGACAGCGCCGGCGAGAACTCGAACTGGCAGGAGGCCCTGAATGCCTTCAGCGGCCTCTCCGAGAAGATCGACCGCGTCTGGGAGGAGTGCTCGTTCCCGCCGAACGTAGTCCAGTGCCCACTCGCCCTCGGAGCGCTCGGCCTCGAAGTCTTCGACGGCTTCGCAACCTTCGCCTCGAACGCCCTGATGGCCGCCGGGGAAGAAGTCATCGACGCCTACCTCCGCGCCTGGGTCGATGACCTCGACCACGGGCTCCAGCACTGGGGCAACGTCGGCCAGGCCTTCACCGCCGGCCAGTTCGACCCCGCAACCCGCCGCGCCTTCCAGGACGAGGAGTGCGGCGACAAGGAAGGCGGCGACGTCGCCGAGGGGCCGCGCGCGAACTGCGAAGACACCATCGGCATCATCGGCACGTTCCTCGACACGCTCGGAGAAGGTTTCACCACCGACGACCCGCACCTGCTTTCGATGCTGGGCGCGCCGGATGCGGTAGGGGCTATCCTCGAGTTCGCGGACGAGCTGTTCGACGCCATCGGCGCGCTCGACCTGCCCAACCCGCTCGCCGTCCCGCTGGACGAACTGAAGCAATACCTCAAGGACAAGGTCCTCGAAGCGGTCAGCGGCGCGCTGGGCTTCGATGTCGAGATCTTCGCGCACATGGTCAGCAACCCGGCCTCGTACCTGGACCCGGTGCCGCTGCCAATCGACCTGCCTGCGCCGCTGGACGTGTTCAACGAGATCGGCCTCTTCGCCGAAGGCGAGCACGAGCGCCTCGACGCCATCATCGGCCTCCCGGCCAACCACCATCAGCCCGACCGGCGGCTGAACGACGACGCCGAGTTCGTGCGCGAAGACTTCGACGCACCCGAAAACACTATCGTGCCGGCGAACCTCCTCCTCCTCGACGGCGACCAGCTGAACCAGGTGATGAGCGACTCCCTCGGACGGACCGTCTCGACGTATCCGAGCGGCCAGGCCACCAACTTCATGATCACCGCGCTCGGCGGCGGCCAGCCCTGGCTCCGCTCGATCGACCCCGACCATGCCTGGCGGCAGGACGGCCTCCCGCGCTTCTGCGACGAGGGCGGCTACTGCCCGGCCGGCGCCGAGCCGCGCCCGGCTTCGCTGAACGGCGGCTGGGGCACCATGCCCGTCTGGGAGAGCTGCGTCCTGCGGCCCGCTTTCGGCATCCTCTTCGACAACTGGGAGACCAAATCCTTCATAACGAGAAGGAAAGATAAAGAAAA
>CALMIW010000813.1 GCA_937864275.1 uncultured Dehalococcoidia bacterium | reverse complement strand
TGATGTCGGGCTTGAGGAGGTTGGTGAACTCGCCGCCGACCTGCTCCCAGGCCATCAGGTGCAGCATGTCGGTGGCTTCGAGGGCTTTGAGGAAGAACTGGGGTGTGAGCGTGCCGAGGAAGAACCACTCGCCGTCGGCGCATTCGTAGAGGCGGTAATTCGGGACGCCGCCGCGGCTGCCTCGACCCCCCATCCGGAACATGTCGGCCGCGCGGATGGTGCCGCCGCTTTCGACCGCGGAGACGCCGTGGAGGCCGCTGACGGTGAGGGCCTGGCCCTGGCCAGACTTCGCACGTTCGACGAGGGCCGAGGCGAGGACGCCGGCACCGATCATCGCCTGGCCGTACTGGACCTGGGGAGTGACCAGGTAGGTCGGCCGGTCTTCGTAGCTCATCTGGAGCCACGAGACACCGCTGACGGCCGAGAGGAGGGCTTCATCCGGCGGGAGCTGGCTCCAGCGGCCATGGGGGGAGTAGGGCGGAAACCAGGCGTGCAGCAAGGCGGGGTTCGCTGCGCGCGCTGTTACGGCGTCGAGACCGCTCCGCTCCAGCTCCCCCGGGAGCCAGTCGAACACAGCGACGTCGGCTGTGGCAAGGAGCGAGCGGGCGGCAGAGAGGCCTGCAAACGCGTGGAGATCGAGGGTGACGACCTGTTTGTTGCGGTTCCAGCAGAGGTAGCCGGGGTGGTCCTTCATCCGGTCGCCGCCGGGCGGCTCGACCTTGATGACCTCGGCCCCGAGGTCGCCAAGGAGCATGGTGGCCATAGGCCCGGCGATGCCCTGGGAGAAGTCGATGATGCGGATGCCCTCGAACGCTGTCATGGGAGGGGACTACACGGAGGTGAGGGGCGTGCGGCGACGCGCTAGACGTGGAACTCGTCGCGGCAGAACTCGGCGTAGCTGATCATTTCGGTTGGGAGTGTGTCTCGGTATCGCGTGAGGAAACCGCTGATCACCCCGCGAGCGGCCGTATCGTCCCAATCCTGCTTGAAGTGCGCGAGTCCGTGAAGTGCTGCACGGCGACATTGGTCTTCAG
>CALMIW010000812.1 GCA_937864275.1 uncultured Dehalococcoidia bacterium | reverse complement strand
CTGGCGGGCAGCTTGCCACCGTGGATGCGGAGGACGCTCGTGCCGCCGGCGCCCTCCCAGGTGACCGAATCGACGTTGATGATTCCCGTGTCCGCGGGGCCGGCGTCGCGCCACGCCGTCCCGTCCCATGCCTGGACAACCGCGACGGTCTTGCACCCGGTGGCCCCGCACTGGTTCTCGAGGTAGGTCAGGTCGGCCTTCCCGTCTCCCGTGCGGTCGCTCAGCCCGAAGAACGCTATCCCGATGAGCGACGAATCGGCCGTCAGGTCGGACGAGAACTCATCGAGCTTCTGCGACCGGCCATTACGGATGAACACCGCCGAGGGGAAGGGAAGCGGCGATCCCGGCACACGCACCGGCACGAGATAGGCCAATTCCGGCAGCGCGTCACCGTCAACGTCTCCGTCCGCACAGGCGACGCCGGCCTTCCGCAAGCGCTCCGGGCACGGCGGATTGACGCCGTTCGGCCCCAGCGCCAACTGGAGCCAGCCGCGAGCATTGATGAGCGACGTCGGCGGGGTGGCGAGCACATCCGGCGTGGGGGACGGTGTTGGCGGCGGGACGGTCGGCGTGGCAAGGGCGATAACCGTCGGAGTGACGGGCGGGCTGTCGTCGCCACCGAAGAAACAACCGGGCAGCAGGAAGAGCAGGCCGGCAGCGAGTGCGAGCGCAGCCCGGCGCCTCAGGGTTTCTTCACGAGGTAGTCTTCCGCCGCCCATCCCTCACCCAACTCCGTTTGGACTTTCCACCAGGTCAGTTCGCTGGCGGATTCTGGACCGCCGGTGATCCGCAACTCTGTGCCGTCCTTCACGCAGACGATGGCGTCGTTCTCGCGGCCCGCTTTCACCCGGACGTTGAGGCAGTCGCCGGTGCCCGTGACCACCACGATGTCGCCCCCGCTGAACTTGCCCGCCCCCGTGCTCGGTGCTGCTGAAGGCGACACCGACGGACTTGCGGCCGGGCTCGGCGCGGGAGTGGATGCCCCTTCGGTGGGGGCGCCGGCGCTGGTTGGCGCCGGGGTCGGGTTCTGCGCCTTGTTGTCGCCGTCGCCGCCGGTGAGCTTGCCAACGGACCAGATCACGCCAAGTGCGACCGCGATCGCGACAAGGATGGCGGCCGGGACATACCAGTAGGCGAGGAGCGGATGGCCATCGTAGATCTGGGGCATCTGCCGGCGCGGCATCTGTTCGCCAGGTGGCGGCTGGTACCGGCGAGGTGCGGCCGGGACGCCCACCGTGGACGGCAGCGTGCGGTGGATCATGGGGCGCGGTTCGGTCGCGCCGATCACCACCGTGTCGTCGCCGTCCGCGGGCACCTCTCCCGGACGCTGGTTCGGCCGGAACGGGATAGGCTCCGGGCCGCCGGGCAGCGGTTCGAGCGGCGGGATCGGCTGGGTGCGGGTGCCTTCGCCCGGGTGGGGCGCCGGAGACCCGCTCAGGCGCTCGTTGTTCGTGTAGGCCATGGCCGCGGGGGTGGTTCGGTGCTCGTTTTCTGTCGCGCAGCCCCCGTTCGTCACCCAGCAGCCAGGGTGATGCATCACTCCGCAGCCTTCGCAGCGCAGCACCGCCTCGCCTTCCTGGAAGGCGCGATTGCAGATTGGACAGAATCGTTGTTGAACGCTCACGAAGCCAATCCGGGGGTGGGTTCAGTATCAATCGACCGATTGCCATCATCAACGCCGAACGCCGTAAGGGTGCGGAAAGTTCCCTCAGCGATTCGCAAGAAGGGCCTCCACTTCCCGCCGAGACGGTAGCGAGGCCTGCGCCCCGGCACGTGTCACGGCGAGTGCTCCCGCAGCGCTGGCAAAACGGGCGGCAGCCGCCAGCGGTTGGCCCTCGCACAGGGAGACCGCGAGCGCTGCGCAGAATGCGTCGCCTGCGCCCACCGAGTCGACCGCCTGCACGGCGAAAGCAGCGATCGGGTCAGGCCCAGCGCCATCGTCGATGAGCGAGCCGTGATCACCAAGGGTGACGACTGCTTTCGGAGCGGAGCGACGGAGGCCGGCGAGTTCGCGGGTGTGGTCGCCGGCGGCGGAAGGGACCAGCGCCGCGGCTTCGATTTCGTTCGCGACGATCACGGACGCCAACTCCAGCATTCCCTCCGGATGGGCGGCCACGGGCGCCGGATTGAGCAGGACGGGGACTCCGACGTCGTTCGCGATCCGCATGGCGGCGAGGGTGGCCTCCATGCCGACTTCGAACTGGACGAGGAGCATGTCCGCGGCGCGGATGGCATCGGCTGCGCGTTCCACGGCCGCGGGGGAGAGCGCGAGGTTCGCCTGGGGTATGGAGAAGATCGTGTTTTCGCCGGAGTCCAGCACAATCGGCACCGCCACCCCGGTGCCGACCTCAGGGTCCACGGTCAGGTATCGCGTGTCGACGCCGTCTGCTTCGAGGCCGGTACGGAGGATCTCGCCGAAGCGGTCCGGCCCGAGTTGTCCGACGATCGTGACCGAGGCGCCAAGCCGTGCCGCGGCGATGGCCTGGTTGCCGCCCTTGCCGCCCGGCGAGGTCTTGAAGCTGTGGCTGATGAGCGATTCGCCGACGGCCGGCAGGCGGGGCGCGCGGACGACGAGATCCATCATGAGCGAGCCCACGACAACAATTCGAGCCGTCACGGGGGAGAGTGTACGTGTCTCACCGCATCAGCGCGCATCGCCCGTTCGGGCGCGGGTTCGTACGCTAGCGGCTATGACGCGCATCCTCGGCATCAACGGAAGCATTCGCCCAAAAAGTTCGGCCGACCGGGCCTTGCAGTTCGCCTTTCGGGCGCTGGAATCGGCGGGCGCGCAGTGCGAATCGTTCGAGATCGGTTCGCTGCCCATCCTCGATGGCCGGCCGGATGAGCAGTATCCCGCGGCGGTGAGCGCATTCCGCGCCGCCTGCGCGGCGGCCGACGCGTTCGTCATCACGGTGCCTTCGTACCACGGGGCGATGCCCGGCGGATTGAAGAACGCGCTCGACTTCATCGATCTCCCGCATGCCGGCGGCAAGCCGTTCGCCCTTATCGGGATTGCAGGCGGCGATGCCGAGCCAGGCGTCACCGATGTTGCCCGGGTCATGCGCCACATCGGAGGCGTCGCGGCAGTCCCCGACGTTGTGATCTCCCGCGGGGGCGAACACTGGGGACCCGGCGACCAGCCGACCAACGCCAGCGTGAAGATCGCCATCGCCAAGGTGGCCGAGGACCTGGTCGCGATGGCGAAACTCCGGGCGGCGGGGCAACTGCCGCAGCCGTGAGCGCGACCTACTGCCCGGATTGCGGCACTACCCTCGAAGACGCCGAGAAGTCAGGGCGGCGGCGAAACACGTGCCCGGATTGCGGGTTCGTGGAGTACCGGAACCCCGCCGTCGGCGTCGCCGTCGTCCTCCGTAACGCGCAGGGCCGCGTTCTGATGGGACGGCGCGCCACGGGAATCTACGCGGGACTCTGGTGCATCCCCTGCGGCTACGTGGAGTGGGACGAGGATGTCCGCGAGGCAGCCGTGCGCGAGTTCGAGGAAGAAACGGGAGTCCGAGTCGACCTGGGCGGCGTCGTCGCGGTGCATTCGAACTTCCACAACCGCGACAAACAGACCGTCGGCATCTGGTTCGAAGGCATCGCGCGCGACGGCGCGGGGCCCCACCCCATCGACGGCGAATTCACCGAGCTGGACTGGTTCGATCCGGAAGCGCCGCCCGCGCTCGCGTTCCCGACCGACGGGCTCGTGCTCGGGGATCTCGCCGTCAGTTCGTAATCAGAGCACGGCCCCCACTCGGCTCAGCGGCCAGTAGCGCCAGCACACCCGCCCGGCGATGAGGCTGGCCGGCAGCGGGCCGAAATCCCGGCTGTCGGTGCTTGCCGCCGCGTTGTCCCCTTCGATGCGGATGTTGCCATGCAGGTCGATCGAGGTGACTCGCTTGACGAGGTGGCGCGACGGTTCGCGGGGATCGCGGGCGACGACGATGTGCCCCCGGCGCGGGAGACGGCCCCGATAGGCGTGCTCATCGACGAGCACCCAGTCGCCGGCGCGCAAAGCCGGGAGCATCGAGGTCCCGGAGATGGCGAATCGGCGGAAGCGGCGGCCAACGCGATAGACGGCCGCGACTCCGGCGGCGATGAGCGCGGATTCGAAGAGGACGGGCGCTATCCGCCCGGTACGACTGCTCATGCCCTGATCCTGTCCGACGCGCGACGAATTAGCCAGACAAGCGCGACGGCGACCCTGAACGCGAGCATCGCCGCGGCAACGGCGTACATGACTCGCGGAAGGTTTGCGGCAGCACTCTTCATGTCCATCCTCCGGAAACAGTAAGCCCCGTGACTCGGGCGAGTCACGGGGCCTGCGTTCGTTTGTCCGCGAGCGGGATCAGGGGTTCGCGCGGTAGAACGCGATGTCGCGGTTCTTGGTCGCCCAGAAGATCTTGTGGATCTCCTCGACGGCGCCCATCAGCGCTTCGCCGTTGGCCGGGTCCTGTTCGGTCTTGTTCTTCGAGGCGAGCTTGGCGGCCTTCCAGAAGGTGTCGTGCAGGTTCGGGTACTTCTCGAGGTGCTCCGGCTTGAAGTAGTCGTGCCAGAGGATGTCGAGTTCCTTCTTCACGACCTCGGCCTGCTGCTCCTTGATGGTGATGAAGCGGGTGCGGGTGTTGATCGTGGCCGCATCCTGGGCGTCGCCGAGAGCGGCGATCTTCTTCTCCATGGAGAGGACAGCTTCGGCGGCGATGCGAGCGGCGGCGGGGTCGTACACGCCGCAGGGGCCATCGCAATGGGCGAAAGCGACCGCGGACGGGCGGATGAGACGAGCAATGAGATTCACCTGTGGTGCCTCCGGTGAAGAATTAGGGCGCGATAGAGCGTGCCAGATCCCACGCCGCGGCGCCACCCTCCCGGCGGACAGCGCGCAGGCAAGCCGGTAGAGTTCGGCCATGGCGACCGTTTTCGAAGAAGTAGTGCACGACCTGGCTGAGGAGCACCGCGCGTTGGAGCGCGTGCTCGAGCGACTGGCCCCATCGGTGTTCGAGCAGCCGACACACGCGATCGGCTGGGCGGTGCGAGACCAGGTCGCCCACCTTGCCCACTTCGACGAAGCGGCCGCCCTCGCGATCACCGACGCGGAGGCGCTCCGCGCGCACTTCCGGCGTCCGGAGAACGCGGAGCCCGCCTACCTCGAGCGTGCAAGGAAGCTGGCCCACGGAGACCTCCTCGCGTGGTGGCGAAACGCATCGGACGGCCTGCGGACGGCGCTCGAATCGCTCGACCCGGCGGCGCGGATCCCGTGGGCCGGTCCGCCGATGTCTGGCGTCTCGCACGTCACCGCGCGGCTGATGGAGACGTGGTCCCACGGACTGGACGTGGTGGATGTGGCGGGCGTCGAGCGGCCGGACACCGACAGGCTCCGGCACGTCGCCTTCCTGGGCGTGCGGACGCGACCGTACAGCTACCAGACACGGAACCTCGAGCCATCGAGGGTGCCGGTCCGCGTCTCCCTGACGGCGCCATCCGGCGCGACCTGGGAACTCGGCGACGACACCGAGGAAAACGTGGTCCGCGGGTTGGCCAGCGACTTCTGCCGCGTCGTCACCCAGCGCCGGCACATCGCCGACACTTCGCTCGAGGTGGTGGGCGATGCCGCGCGGGAGTGGATGGGCATCGCCCAGGCGTTCGCTGGCCCGCCCGGCCCGGGGCGCAAGCCCGGTGAGTTCCCCCGAGAGGCCGCGCGATGACCGAACTCGTCCACTTCGAACTGCGCGATGGGGTGGGCACGATCACGCTCGATTCGCCCCACAACCGGAATGCCCTCTCGCGCCAACTCACGGAGGAGCTCGCCGCACACATGGGCGCCGCGATCGCCGATCCGGAGGTGCGTGCGATCGTCCTGACGGCC
>CALMIW010000811.1 GCA_937864275.1 uncultured Dehalococcoidia bacterium | reverse complement strand
GACCTGAACCTCTGGTACGGCCCGAAGCAGGCGCTCACCAACGTCTCGTTAAAGATCCCGCAGAAGAAGGTGACCGCGCTCATCGGGCCCAGCGGCTGCGGCAAGAGCACACTCCTCCGCTCCATCAACCGGATGAACGACCTGATCCCGAACGTCACCATCAAGGGCGGGATCCGCTACCACGGGGTGGACCTCTACGGTCCGGGCATCGACCCGGTGGAAGTGCGCCGCCGCATCGGCATGGTCTTCCAGAAGCCCAACCCGTTCCCCAAGTCGATCTACGACAACGTGATCTTCGGCGCCAAAGTGAACGGTTACAAAGGCAACTTCCAGCAACTGGCCGAGGAATCGCTCAAGCGGGCCGCGCTCTGGGACGAAGTGAAGGACAACCTCAAGAAGAGCGGCCTCGCCCTTTCCGGCGGCCAGCAGCAGCGCCTCTGCATCGCGCGGGCCATCGCCAACGAGCCCGATGTCATCCTCATGGACGAGCCGTGCTCGGCGCTGGACCCCATCGCGACGCTGAAGATCGAAGACCTGATGCGCGAGCTGGTGAAGGACTACACCATCATCATCGTCACGCACAACATGCAGCAGGCGGCCCGCGTCTCCGATTACACGGCCTTCATGTTGACCGATGAAAAAACGACCGGGCAGTTGATAGAATACGGGCCAACTCAGGAACTCTTCACCACCCCGCGCGACAAGCGCACCGAGGACTACATCAGCGGACGCTTCGGTTAACGGTTGAGAGGAAGGCATTTCTCATGACGCGCGACCTCTTCAATTCCGAGCTGCGCCAGCTCCAGGACGACGTCCTCGTGCTCGGATCCATGACCGAGAAAGCGATCATGGACGCGATGGAAGCACTCCGCGACGGAGACGCGGCCTGGTCGCGCCGGATTGTCGAAGACGACAAGAAGATCAATGCGAAGCGCTTTGAAATCGAAGACCGGACGACGTTTGTCGTCGCCTCCCAGCAGCCAATGGCGACGGACCTGCGCTCGCTCGCGAGTATCCTCTACATCATCACCGACCTGGAGCGGATGGCGGACCATGCCGAAGGCATCGCCCGCATCAACCTGCTCCTGGGCGATGAACCGCTGCCCCGCAAGTTGGGGTACCTCCCGGCGATGGCCGACCGCGCAGTCGCGATGCTGCGCAACAGCCTGAAGTCGTTTATCGACCACGACGTGGACATGGCCCGCCAGATCTGCGACGCCGACGACGAGGTCGACCGCTTGCAGGACAGCGTCTACGAGGACTGCATCGCGGCGATGATCGCCGACCCGTCGACGATCCAGCGGAACACGCACCTGCTCTGGTGCGCGCACAACCTGGAGCGCATCGCCGACCGCTGCACGAACATCTGCGAGCGCGTGATCTACACCGTCACGGGGCACATGCAGGAGATCAACGTTTCCAAGTATTGAGCCGCCGGCGCTCGCCCGTAGCTTTGGCTCTCTGATACCCTTGTTCTTCGCCGTGGCGGGCGTAGCGTAGTGGTTAACGCGTCTGGTTGTGGCCCAGAAGATCGCGGGTTCGAACCCCGCCGCTCGCCCCAGTTTCCCGAAACACAAAGAAGCCGCCTCTCCCAAAGGCGGCTTCTTCGCGTTCTCAGCTGGCGCTCGCGGTCAGTCCTTGGAAAGCACCGGCAGGAAGCGCTTGTACTTCTCGGCCCCGCCGCCCAGGAAGCCGCTGCTGACCGCGTACGTCCCTTCCGAGGAACTCCGGGCAAGCGGCTGACCGATGGCCGATTGGACGGTGTAGGCATCGCCGGTTGCTTTGCCGCCGCCGTAGAGCGCCCGCCACGTGAGGTCGTAGGTCCCGGAAGACGACTGGGCGAGCGCGGCCGCGCCCAGGGCGAGCGCCGCGAGACCGCTCGCACCGAGGGCCACGCCACGCTTTCGTCCGCTCATTGCTTGATCACCAGGACGTTGAAGTCGGTGCCGTTCGGAATCGTCTCGGACGCCGACGCTCCCGCGGGGGTGTAGACCCCCCATCGTCCCGCCGAATCCGGGCAGGCAGCCGGGGCGAGCGGTCGGTAGTGTACCCCAACCGGCGAAGCGAGCGGGAAGCCCCCGCCCGTGGCGCCGATGGTGACGAACACCAGGGCATCCGGGTCGTCGTTGATGAGCGGGTTATCGAGGATGGTGACCGTGTCGTTGGTCTCGGGGCAGGTGGTGCGCCCCGCGCCCGTGTTCACCGTCGTGTGGACGAAGGCCGACTTGTCGCCGGCGACCATGATGGGGCCATCGACTTTGATGCCGACTTCGCCGCTGAATTCGCCGCCGATTCCGCCGGCGCCCACGGCGAACCCGCGCACGCCGACGCCGTCCGCCGCGGTGGACTCACCCTGGACACCCGCGCCACCGCCGTTGTTGGTTCCGAGGACGCCCGGGTACTCGGAGACATCCGTGCTCGTGCGGTTGCCGGCGATGGCGACGCCCGTGCCGGTCTGGGTGACGGTGAACAGGCCAGTCGTGGAAGCGGGCGCGCCCGCCAGGCTGCCCGAGGTTGCGAACGGCACGGCGATGCCGCCAGCCGCCTTCGCGAAGAGCGCATAGGGGGTGGGGCTGATGGGCTGGCGCGGGGAGAGGACCGTGAACGTCCCGGAGCTGGAACCCGGCCGGACGGCGATCTCGACCCAGCGGGCATCGCCTGTCCAGGCGGCGGCACCGAAGTCGAGCTCCGTGGTGAAGAGGCCGTTCACGACGACCACGTCGTCCTTGGTCTGAGTTGTGCCGACGGACGCGCCGGCGGTGTCTGCGTCATAGAGGATGAACCGCAGGTCGTAGCTGCCGTTGGCCGGGCTTCCCGCGTCGGTCAGCCGGCCCTGGTAGGTGAAGCTCGTGCCGAGCGCCGTCGCGGCTTCGGTCGATCGCCCCTGGGGTTCGTTGGCGTCATCGCCGAGAGCGGTGGCCACCGGGATCAGGCTGATGACCCCCAGCCCCGCAGCGACCGCCGCGATGATTCGATTTCGTCGCATCCGCACACCTCCGGCCCGCTGCAGGCGGGCACCGGCCAGAGTATAGATCATGCGCACAAGCATTTGCACATTTTCGTCTTTCAGATTCGGCGCGACGTTAACAACCAGTGATTGACCCTTCCCAACCCCGGACGTACGTTCCGGACGTGCGCAACCCCGCGTGCCTGGAACCACACCAACGAAGGGCCGTGCAGTGCCTGAAGACGTCGCTGCCCGCGAAGTCCTCGATGATGCGCGCGCACTCGCTGCCTCTGGCGAGTGGGCGAAACTTGTCGCGCTCGTAACGTCGCTCCACCCGGCGGACCTCGCCGAACTCGTCCTCGACCTCTCCCAGGAAGAACGCCACGACCTTCTCGGCCGGCTGCCGTCCGATGTCGTCGGGCAGTTGTTCGAGTTCGTAGAGGACGACGAGCTTCGCGAACTGATCCGCGGCGTCGGGGTCCAGGACCTCCCGGCCGTCCTCGAAGAGGTCGAGGATGACGTCGTCGCCGACGTCATCCAGCAACTCGAACCGTCCGAGCAGATCGAGACGCTGGCCGCGCTCGACCGCGGCGAAGAAGTCGCCGAGTTGATGCAGTACGGCGACGAATCGGCCGGCGGCCTCATGAGCCGCGGATTCGTCGCCCTCAACGAAGGCATCAGCGTCCAGCAGGCGATCGACTACCTCCGCGTGCTGCGCCCCTCGGCGGAGCGGGCCTACTACCTCTATGTCCTCGACAACGGGGGGCGGCTCCAGGGGGTGGTCTCCATCCGGGACCTGCTCGTCTCGGCCCCGAGGACCACCCTTGCCGAGATCACGCAGCGCGACGTCCACGCGGTCGCCACCGGTACCGACCAGGAAGAAGCCGCCCGCGTCCTCCAGAAGTACAACCTCATGGCCCTCCCCGTGGTCGATGAAGACGGGCGCCTCGAAGGCATCATGACGGCGGACGACCTGATCGACGTCCTCCAGGAAGAAGCCACCGAGGACATGTACCTCATGGCAGGCGTCGGCGAGGACGAGCGGGTCTTCAGCCC